>JABXHV010000051.1 GCA_013373445.1 Paracoccaceae bacterium
ACGTTGAAGCCCTGCTTGAGAACTTTAACACCTTCCGCACTGCCATCTGTCGGAATACCGAGCTGGCTCATCCAAGACAGGAACGGATATTCGTTACCGAAGAACCAAACGCCAAGTGTCTTGCCCTTGAAGTCGTCCGGGCTCTTGATGCCTGTTTCCTTGAGGCAGGTCAGCATCATGCCAGACTTCTTGAACGGCTGTGCGATGTTGACGAGCGGCACGCCCTTTTCGCGAGATGCCAAAGCTGATGGCATCCAGTCGATGATCACATCAGCGCCGCCGCCAGCGATAACCTGCGGAGGAGCAATGTCCGGGCCGCCCGGCTTGATTGTTACGTTCAGGTCTTCTTCCTCATAGAAGCCCTTGTCTTTCGCCACATAGTACCCAGCGAACTGGCCCTGTGTGACCCACTTCAACTGCAACGTAAGATCGTCCGCAGCCTGTGCTGTCGTACCTGCTGCGCAACCCAGAACCATAACGGTTGTTGCTGCAAGCGATTTGAAAGCTTTCAAAGCCATTCCCCTACTCCTTTGATCGGCCGCGTTTTGCGAGCCTTTCTTTTTGACCAGTGATCGACCTGGCTCCAATTCCTGCTTTCCCGCGTAAGTTGGGTCGTCAGCACATCGGACCTGACCATTTGGTCAGGAAACCGTAGAAACAGCTCAAAGATTGGTCAAGACGTTTTTTTGATCATTTGGAAAAATTCGTGCGCGCTCAATCCACGTCTCAGACGTGGTCTTAAGCTCCCTTGGGATCATTAAGACCCCTTGGCATGCTGCAGGCGGGGCGGCGTCAACGCCGTGGAGGCGTGCGCATATGAGCGCGCTTGCAGCGTCGAAACAACGAGACTTTTTAAGATTACTTGATGCCTGCGCGCATGAAACTTTGCACGAATTGACGCTGAAACAGCAGGAAGCCAATCAACAGCGGACCAGATGTCATCAACGTTGCTGCGTTGATCACCGACCATTCGACGCCGCTGTCGATCGCAGAGAAAATACTCAGGCCAACAGTAACAGGCCGCGTATCCTCGGAATTGGTCACGATCAGCGGCCAGAGAAAGTTGTTCCAGTGGTGGCTGACAGAGACGAGGCCATAGGCAAGATAGGTTGGTTTGGCGAGCGGAATATAAACCTTCGACAAGACACCCATGAACGATGCCCCCTCAATCCGCGCTGCTTCATCCAGTTCCTTTGGAATGGTCATGAAGGTCTGACGCAGAAGGAATATGCCGAAGCCCGAGGCAATGTACGGCAATGCTATCGCCGGGATCGTGTCTACAAGATCGAGCAACCGCATGGTCTTGTAGTTCTCGACCATAAGAATATCCGGCATGACCAAAAGCTGCAGCAGGACGAGCGTGAACAGGATTGTGCGACCAGGAAAGTCAAAACGGACAAATGCATAGGCGGCCAACGTGCACAAAACGAACTGGCAAATCAAAATCAGTGTCACCAGAAGGAAGGTATTGAAAAAATAGCGCGCAAAAGGAGCCGCGGCCCAAGCCTCTTCGAAATTCTCAAGAGTCAAAGGTGCAGTCAGGACAAAATGTGCTTCAAAGGCAGCAGGATGAAACGCGGTCCAAACCGCGTAACAAAGCGGTAGGAACCACAGCAAGGCGAGCAACCAGGCGGCAGAGGTATTGAGCAAACGGTCAACGGAAAAAGCCGGCCGGTTCATTTGTAATGCACCTTCTTGTCAAAGAAGAAGAACTGGCCGATTGCCAGCAGCGACAACAGGGCGAGCAAGGCAACGGTCAATGTTGCGCCATAGCCGGTTTCCCAAAAACGAAACGCTGTCTCATAGATGTAGAACAACAGAAGCGCTGAAGCATTGTCCGGGCCCCCATCTGTCAGAATGAAGATATGATCAACCAATCGAAATGAGTTGATGACCGCATTCACTGTCACGAACAACGTCGTCGGCATCAGCATCGGAAAAGTAATGCGCCAGAAGATCGTCCAGCGATTTGCACCCTCGATCTGCGCTGCCTCCTTCAGGGAAACGGGCATGGCCTGGAGCGCGGCCAGATAGAAGATCATGAAAAATCCGGCTTCTTTCCAAACCGTCACGACGATAATTGCGTTCAGAGCGGTGTCGGGAGAGCCTAGATAGTTCGTTGACGGCAATCCGAACAGCCCGCTGCGCAACTGGTCAAAAAGACCGAAACCGGGAGTGTAGAAAAACATCCAGATGTTGGCGACTGCAATCAACGGCAGAACGGTCGGCGTGAAGAATGCCATGCGCAGAAAGCTGCGCCCGATCATCTTTTCATTCACCCAGAGCGCCATGACGATGGCCAGACCGATCGAAAGCGGAATTGTGCCGACCGCAAACCAGATATTGTTCCAGAGCACCTGCCAGAAGACAGGATCATCGAACATCCGCTCATAGTTGGCGGTGCCGATAAACTTTGCTGCCCGCTTGCCACGCGGCGTCGAATAGAAACTGTTTATGAAAGTTGTGATCGCCGGAATATGGGTGAACGCAAACAGAAAAACCATTGCCGGTAGCAGCAGCAGCCAACCGTGGATCCATTCCCGTTTCAATGCCATACGGCGCATCATTTCTCTCATCCATTTGAGCTAGAACGTCACTTCAAGAAGGGTGACTTGGGAGCGGGGCGGCAGGGCTGTGCCCGCCACCCCGCAATGGTGTTAGCGATATTCGGACAGGATCGCGTCGGCGTCTGCCTGCGCTTTTTCCAAAGCTGTTGCAGCGTCGGACTTGCCGGTGATGGCAGCTGCAAGAGCATCGTTGAGAAGCGAGGTAACACGCTGGTTCTGGTAGGTGGACAGCTCAGCCTTTGCGAATTCAAGCTGATCGCGAGCAACGAGAACCTGCGGGAAACCAGCCGCATATTCTTTCATTTCTGCTGTTTCCCAAGTCTCAGGGCGCGGAGCAACATAACCGGTTGCCTTGGTCCATTTCATGGATTGCTGAGGTGCAGTGATCCACTTGACGAACTCAACAGCGGCCTGGGTCTGCTCTTCTGAAGCTCCCTTCAGGAGATAGAAGTTACCGCCACCTGTTGGTGCGCCGCGCTGGATTTTTTCCGGGAACATGGCGACGCCGAAGTCGAACGGAGCATTGTCGCGCATGTTGGTCAGGTTGCCCGTCGACGTCCAAACGATTGCAGATTCACGTTCGAAAAACGCCTTCGGTGTCGAGCCCCACTCGATGATACCAGGAGCCATCACTTCGTACTTGGTGCTCAGATCAACCATGAACTCGAGGGCTTCGACGACTTTTGGATCATCAAAGTTGGTCTTGTTGCCATCGGAGTTGGCGAGGATCGCACCGTTCTCAATCGCCAGACCCTGGAAGAGCCAGTATGGAAAACCGGATGAAGGAATGCGAACGCCCCATTGCGTGACATTTCCAGAGTCGTCTTTCTTGGTCAGCTTCTTGCCGAATTCGACCATTTCATCCCAGGTCTGCGGCGCGACCTCAGGATCGAGCCCTGCCTCTTTGAACGCCTCTTTGTTCCAATACATCACCGGTGTCGAACGCTGGAATGGAATACCGTAGGTCTTGCCACCGGTCTGGCTGTTTTCCATGAAGGCAGGATAGAAGCCGTCGAGCCACTTCTTGTCTTCTTCAGACGTCAGGTAGTCGTCAAAAGGAACAACCAGATCTTCGTCGATCAGGGTGAATGTGTCTGTCGACAGGATCACGGAGAGCTGCGGCGGGTTGCCACCGCGCGATGCCGTGATCACCTTGGCAACGGTGTCCTGATAAGAGCCGGTATAGACGGCATCAATGTTCACATCCGGGTGCGCAGCTGCATATTCGCTGGTCAACTCCTGAATGGTATCAGCAGCCTTGCCGCCAACAGCCACTGGAAAATAGAACTGCAAGTCAACAGCCTGGGCAGAGGCCCAGGTGCTGAAACAAAGGGCCGTGGTCGCAACGGCCTTCATGAGAGTAGACTTCAACATCTCAAAACATCCTCGGTTTGAGCCTTCCGCAACAGTGCGGCTTGCCTGAGCCAGTTGGCGCAGGACTTAGGAGCAAAGCATTGCTCCAATCTCGGGAAGCAGGTCATCGCGGCGACAGTTCTGCATCACGTCGAAAACGTGCAGCGCTTCTGCTGCAAAGCCAAAAGAGACCGTGTCGCCTGCGGTCACCACAGAGCCGCCTGACAGGCGCACCTGCATCGGTTCAGAGTTGATCGAACATTCGGCGAGCGTATCGGCCCCGTGATATTCAACGGTTTTGACCTTCGCCGTGATCGGGCCTTTGGGATCCAGGATCAGGGCTTCAGGGCGCACGCCAATCAACAATGTGTCAGCCTGCGCGAGCGGTTTCAGAGCTGATGCCGGAATGAGGTTCATCGGCGGCGTGCCAACAAAACGCGCTGAAAAGGGTGTTGCCGGACGCTCGTACAGGTCACGCGGTGTTGCCGCCTGCTCCAGCCGTCCCTTGTTCAAAAGAACCACCTGGTCGGCCATGGTTATGGCTTCCACCTGATCGTGCGTCACGTAAACCATGGTGAATCCCAGCTGCTGCTGGAGCGCACGGATTTCAGTGCGCATTTCCTGCCGCAGCTTGGCATCCAAGTTGGACAAGGGTTCATCCATCAAACACACCGGCTTTTCGCCGATAATCGCGCGGCCGAGCGCGACACGCTGCTGCTGACCACCCGAAAGCTGAGCAGGCTTACGCTCGAGAAGAGCCGAAAGACCCAGTAGATCTGCAACACGGTTCAAACGGGCATCTCGGTCTGCGCGTGACACCCGGCGCACCTTGAGGCCAAATACGATGTTTTCCGCGACACTCAGATGCGGGAACAACGCGTAGGACTGAAAGACCATCGACAGATCGCGCTTTGAAGGGGCACGCTCATTCACCTCCTCATCGCCGATCCGGATCCGGCCCTCGTCGACAGATTCCAGACCGGCGATCATCCGCAGAGTTGTGGACTTGCCACAGCCCGACGGACCAAGGAGCGCGGTGAACGTGCCGGCAGGCACTTCGATGGACAAGTCATCTACCGCCCGGGAGTCACCCCAAATCTTCGATACTGACTGAAGCGTGATTGCGCGGCCGTCGACCGTGGTCAGTGGAGCATTGGTCATTTGCGCGCTCCTGACACGAGCAGGCCGGTATTGGTTTCCAGCAGACGGTTGAGAATTGATGTCGGTGGGCGTTGGTCTGTACAAACCGCGCTTACATCGCAGATATTGCCACCGCGGACATGCGCCTCGCGGCCAAACTTGCTGTGATCCAGCACCAGAAACGACCTGCGGCTGTTGTTCAAAATCGACTGGCGCGCCGCGACTTCGTCCTCATGAAAATCTAGAAGCGTTCCGTCTTCATCTACACCGGCAACACCGAAGATGCCGACATCAACCTTGTAGTTGGAAAAAAACTGACCGGTTCGAGCGCCGATAACGTCCAGATCATCATTCCGCAGGCGCCCTCCGGCTATGGTGATCTGAAAGGTGGGATTGCCCGATGCGATGTAGGCCACATTGATATTGTTGGTAAAAATCCGAAGGTTCTCGTGGCCCATCAATGCCTGCATGACAATTTCAGGCGTGGTGCCGATTGAGAAGGCAACGGACTGCCCGTCTGAAACCTCATTGGCGACCAGATCGGCAAGGAGCTGTTTTGCGGGAAAATTCAGTATTTTACGTGTGCTGTAGTGAATGTTCTGACCAGGGGCCGGCGTTTCAACGCCACCATGAGTGCGGCGCAAGAGGCCCAGCTCGCACAGGCCGTTGACATCCCGGCGGATGGTCTGAGTTGTCACATCAAAGCGTTCAGCGAGCTCTTCCACAGAGGCAACGCCAGCATTTTGCACAAGATCGACGATCTCTGCCTGGCGCTTTGTAATGTCGAATTGACCCTGCACGTTCACCTAACCTGCTCCCGGTTTGCCGCACTCACGCAGCTTTGACTGCATTGATCGGCGTCTTGGGGCAGACAGATAACGAGCTCATATGAACCTTGTTCGACGTTCATATGAACCTTGCATGACAGCACCTTCTTTACGGCTCGTCTTGCCAAGGAATCTCTGAGGCCTGAAACACAAAACCCCCGAGCGCACTGAGCGATCGGGGGTTTTGGACGTTTGTCAGAAGTTGGCTGGTTATTGCCTAAAAGTCAGTGGTTGGGGTCAAACAACATCCACGCCAAACAAGTCCGAAGCTTCCTGGGCTGTGTAGCGACCGAGGCGAACATCTTCAGCAACAAGTTTCGGATCGCGGTCTTCCGGCTTGCCGTAACCGCCGCCGCCAGGTGTCCCAACACGCACCCTGTCGCCAGGTTTCAGCGGGATGTCCTGGGCTTTGGAAAGGTGCTCTGGAACAATCGCCTCGCCACCTTGCCAGACTGTCACAGTGTTCGGTTTGCCGTCCTTGCCGCCAAGAGCACCCTGTGGGCCAAAGCGACCATGGTCCATGACGAAACTTGCTGTTGCCTGGCCGCGCAGCAGTTCAATTTCATAATCGAGGCCGAAGCCGCCGCGCTGTTTTCCTGCACCGCCCGAACCCTCACGCAGGGCATAGCGATGGTAAAGAACCGGATACTGCTGTTCCATGATCTCCACCGGCGGTGCCTTGGAAATACCGATCGTTGAACAACCGTTTGACAGCCCGTCATGGTCAGAGTTTCCACCGTAGCCACCGCCGGAAATCTGATACATGACGTAGCCGCGTTCTCGGGACGGGTCATACCCACCGAGCGCAAAGTTGCCGGAGCTGCCCGCTGGCGATGCGGTCACGCGATCAGGAAGCGCTTCGACGAGCGCTGCAAACACAGCTTCGGCAATGCGCTGGCTGACCTCAGCTGCACAGCCGGAAACCGGGCGCGGGTATTGTGCGTCGAGAAATGTGCCTTCCGGACGAATGATCTTGAGAGGCTCAAAGGCCCCCGCACTGATCGGCACATCCGGGAAGATATGACGCATCGCGAGATAGACCGACGAATGTGTTGTCGCCAAAACCGAGTTCATCGGCCCCATGCAAGGATCGGATGACCCCGAGAAATCGAAAGTAAGCTCGCCGTCCTTGGCGGTGATCGCCAGATTGATCACCAGTGGTTCATTGACCACGCCGTCGCTATCGACATACGCCTTGGATCGATAAACACCATTGGGAATCAGGCCAACGTTAGCGCGCATCTGGTCGGCTGCCCGTTGGCGCAGTTCCTCAATGGCTTCCTTGACGACATCATCGCCATAGCGATCCAGAATTCGGCCAAGACGTTCCGCACCAACCAAAAGGGCTGCTGCCTGCGCCTTCACGTCACCGATGCGTTGCTCGGCGACCCGGATGTTGGAGCAAATGATGGAATAGATTTCCATATCCAGCTCGCCCTGCTTGAACAGGCGTACCGGCGGCAAGCGTAGGCCTTCCTGTTCAACTGAGGTCGCAGAGGCGGAAAAGCCGCCTGGCACCGCACCCCCTGTATCTGGCCAGTGGCCGGTGTTCGACAGCCAGCAAAAGATTTCGCCATCGCGGTAGAAAGGCATGGCAAAGCGCACATCCATCAAGTGGGTGCCACCAAGGTAGGGATCGTTGACGATATAGATGTCACCGGGCACGGGAGCAGCCACCGTTCCTTCACTGATCATCTTGATCAGCGTGCGGGTGGAATACTGCATGGTGCCAACGAAAACAGGCAGGCCGGAGGCGCCTTGCGAGATCAACGCTCCGTCGACAGCCGAATAAATTCCGTCAGAGCGATCATTTGCTTCCGCAATCACTGGAGAAAAGGCAGCGCGTGAGAAGCTCAGATCCATTTCATCACAGACCTGCTGCAAGCCGGACTGGATAACACTGAGAGTGATCGGATCGATGGTCATACGCCTGCTCCCAGTTCAATAATAATATTGCCGTCCGCGTCCTGCACCGCCTTGTCGCCTGGATCGATGACAATCGTGGTGTCCATCTGTTCAATGATCGCCGGGCCAGTGATTTGAGCGTCCAACGGCAGGTGATCTCGCCAATAGATCGGGGTGTCTACAAGCCCGTCGAACCAAACCTTTCGGGTTCCTGTCAGAGCGTCTTCAAGCGTGGACTTGCGCCCGGCAGGATCAATCAACAACGAGAGGTCAATCTCAGAACGACGACCGATCACGGAGCAATTCACATTGACGAGGCTGGCCTTGATTTCCGGTAGTTCGACATGGAAGCGATTGAAGTAGGCCTTTTCAAACAGATCCTGCAATTCTTCCAGAGTTGGCCTTGGCCCGGGCAACGGCACGCGTAACAAGTGAGTCTGACCGATAAACTGCATGTCGACCGAATAGATTTCGCGCAGCTCCTCGATTTCAACGTTTTCCTTCTCGATCAACGTCCGACCTTCCGCCGACTGTTGATCAAACAGCGCATGCACAGCATCGATCTCCAGAACACTCAACGGCTTGTTGACAGTGTTGACGAAGTCGTGGCGCAGATCGGCCACCACGCAGCCAAGAGCGTTTGTGATGCCCGGCCGCGATGGAACAAGAACACGCGGCACGCCAAGTTCGCGGGCAATCGCGGTTGCGTGCAAGGGACCGGCGCCACCAAAAGCAAAGAGCGCATAGTCGCGCGGATCTTCACCAAGACTGACCGAAACCATGCGCACAGCATCGGCCATGCGAGTGTTGGCGATCCGCAGAACGGCAGCTGCGGCCTCCTGCGCACTGACGCCCAGCGCCTTGCCAAGTTTGTCGGCAAAGATACCTTCGATGTCGGCCAGCGAGACTGTCGAGGACACCGAGTTCAGTTTTTCGGGATTCATCCGACCAAGCAAAAGATTGGCATCCGAGATTGTCGGTTCCGTACCGCCGCGACCGTAACAAATCGGGCCCGGTGTCGAACCCGCGCTCTCAGGTCCTACCTGCAGGAGACCTGCTTCAGTAATACGCGCAATGGAACCACCACCGGCGCCGACAGTGCGCACGTCAACCATCGGCACGTGGATCGGCATCGCATATTCGATTTCAATCTCGTTGGAAACGGCCGGTTCTGCATCCCGGATCAATGCAACATCGGTGGACGTGCCACCCATATCGTAGGTCAAGAGATTTGGTATCTTCGCGCGGCGTCCGGTGTATGCAGCTGCCATGACACCAGAAGCAGGCCCGGACATAACCGTCTTGGCTGCTTCAATCGCCACCCGCCGTGCGGAAACCATGCCGCCATTACCGTTCATAACCAAAACGTCGTGCCGGTATCCCTTATCCGCAAGCTGATCGGCCAGGCGCTCAACATAACGACGGAGCAGCGGCTGTACCGAGGCATTGATCGCTGCTGTCACACCGCGCTCAAACTCCCGACTTTCAGAAAGAAGAGCGTGGCCAAGAGTGATGTTCTCATTCGGCCAGATTTTAGCGGCAATCTCTCCAGCGCGGAGTTCATGGGCCGGATTGGCATAAGAGTGCAGGAAGTGGATGACCAGGGATTCGCAACCCTTGTCCAGCAGTTGCTGAAGCGCAGACTTGAAAGCAGCTTCATCCAGTTCCTTGTAAACTCCACCATCTGCATAGAGGCGCTGCGGAACTTCCAAACGCAAATCACGCGGGATCACAGGGCGGAATTCACCCTTCATTCCATAGGCATTTGGGCGGGTCCGACGGCCAAGTTCCAGGACGTCACGAAACCCTTCAGTGGTGATGAGGCCAGTCTTGCATAGGGTACGTTCGAGAACCGCATTTGTCGTCGTGGTGGTGCCATGGACAATGAGATCCAGCGTCGCTAAATCGGCGTCCGCAAGTTCAAGTGCCTTGAGAACACCAAATGCCTGGTTGTCCAATGTCGTCGGGGTTTTGGCGAGCCGAACGGTTCGTGTCTCTGCGTCATACATCACCAGATCGGTGAAAGTTCCTCCGACATCAACACCGGCAACTTTCGATGCTGTGATCTCTTTGGAGGGCGATTGGGGCACGTTCATATTCGGCTCAATTCTTTAATTCTATTATTTTGCACGTCACGGATCGTCAGTGTTTCGCGTTCGCGGAGCTGATCGCCTTGATGGCGGCCCGAACCTTGTCTGGTGTCGCAGGGAGATTTGTCACACGCGCACCGCAAGCATGTTTGATAGCGTTGAGGATCGCCGGCGCCGTTGGGATCAGGCAGTGTTCGCCAAGCCCTTTGGCTCCATACGGTCCATGTTCATCGCCGGTTTCGAGGATCAGTGTCTCGATCGGAGGCACATCGCCGATCGTCGGGATCAGATAATCATGCAGGTTTTCAGTCCTACCGGGCAGGAACTCTTCCATCATCGCAAGACCGATGCCCTGGGCAACGCCGCCATGAACCTGGCCTTCAACCAATAGCGGGTTGATCGCCCTGCCGACATCATGAGCTGCAGTGATCTTCAAGAGCTTCACCGTGCCCAGGTCGATATCAACCTCGAGTTCGGCGATATGCGCCGTAGTGCCAAAAATCGCATAAGGCACGCCCTGTCCATTTTCATCCAAAGGCTTGGTCGGCGGATCATAGGATTCCTCCACCTGCAACACATAAGTCTGATTGTCAGGTGGGAGGGTCCCAAGATCGATCGTGCGTTCACCGGTCTCGTCGCTGACCAATAGAACACCTTCGCCAAGTTCAATGTGGGCACCTTCGGAAACATTCGCGAGGCGCAGAATACGCGCACGAAGGGCTTCCCCGCTCAACCGCGCGGCATTACCAGTGATGAATGTCTGACGGCTTGCAGAGGTTTTCCCTGCATCCGGTGTCAGATCCGTGTCCGGTCCGATCAGCTCGATCAAATCGACTGGAATGCCGAGCGCGGTGGCAAAGATCTGGGTGATGACCGTATTGGAGCCTTGTCCAATGTCGGTTGCGCCCTGATGCAGGACAAGCCTGCCCTCAGGTGTTATGCCTGCACGGATGGTGGACGGGTTGGACATGGATGTGTTTCCGCAACCGTACCAGCCGCCTGCAACCCCAACGCCGCGGCGGATTGCGCCCTGCCTCGCATTCACAGCTTTGGCATCCTCCAGCGCGCGTTTCCAATGCACTTCCAATGCATCAAAACAATCGGCGATGCCCATGCCGGTGTTAAAGACCTGACCGGTTACCGTTGGATCGCCGTTTCGCAGCGCATTCTTGCGACGGAACTCAAGTCGGTCGATCCCAAGCGCATCTGCGAGGTCATCGTAAAGCGGCTCTTGCGCCAGAGCAGACTGGGGAACACCAAACCCACGGAATGCACCGGACGGTGCCGAGTTGGTGTGAATGCCAGCGCTTCGAGCAACATAGTTTGGTGTTTTGTAAGGACCGGACGCGTGAATCGGTACGCGATTGGCAACCGTTGGGCCCCAACTGGCATAGGCCCCGGTGTTGAAGATGCCGTCAAATTCAGCCGCCAGAACGTTACCATCTGCATCAGCACCGATGCGCATGGTGATTTCAGACGGGTGGCGCTTGGTCGATGTCGAAAGGGACTCTGTGCGCGAGTATGTAATGCGGACAGGTCTGTTCAGAACCCATGCCGCCAAGGCAACATAGGGCTGCGTTGTCAGATCGAGCTTTGATCCAAAACCACCGCCAACGGCCGTCGGAACGACACGAACGCTTTCCAGTGGCAGGCCAAGCAATTCGGCCAGACCCTGCTTGTTCATCACAGGAGCCTGGGTGCAGCATTGAACCTCAATGCGGTCGCCAACGCGGCGCGCAAAGGCAGCTTCAGGCTCGATATAGCCATGTTCGATAAAGCCGGTCGAAAAACTGCCTTCTGCGACGACTGCAGCTGACTTCATCATCTCTTCCGGGTTGCCTCGTTTGACAAAGCCTCGGCACATCACGTTGCTTTCGCGACCTGAATGCATGTCAGGAATCGTGGTGGCTTCAGAGGGAACAAGTGCATGCGGCAACTGTGTGAAGGTGACGGGGAAATCTGCAAGGTCAAGGCCATTGACCAGATCCGCAGGACCGACGACCGCCGCAACAGCCTCATTCTTGAAACGCGTTTCCACCGCAGCAAACATCGGCTGGTCTTCAAAACCCGGGATCACACCAAAACAATTTTTGCCCGGCACATCGGCCGCCGTCAGGATCAGGTCGAGACCAGTCTGCGCCTTATAGGCTTCCAGATCACCCAGCTCGAAGGCCGCGCGGTGGTGGGGGCAACGCACAACCCGAACGGTCAGCGCATCTTCAGAGGCGACATCATCGCCAAAACGCTCCGTACCTGAGACCTTTGGTATGCCGTCGATACGTGCCATTGCGACGCCGACGCCGCCAACGGGATTGGACAATGAACTGCCGCAATCCATAACCGCATCAATGATTTTACGGTAACCGGTACAACGACACAGTACACCGCCCAGCGCATCTTTGACGTCCGCTTCACTCGGTTCAGGCGTCTTCCGCAGCAATCCAATGGCGGAGACCATCATGCCTGGCGTACAGATGCCACATTGAGCGGCCTGGTGCCGCTGGAAAGAATCGGCTAGCGCCTTGGCGATGTCATCATCGCTGACAAGGCCCTGTTGCGTCTCGACCTTCGCACCATCGACCTGGCCAAGTGCGGTCGTGCAGGCACAAACCGGCAAACCCTCGACGAGAACGGTACAGGCGCCGCAATCACCCGCATCGCAGCCGACCTTTACGTCCTTGGCATCTGCACGTTCGCGCAACGCATAGGAAAGGCGCTCACTTGGCGAACCTTCGACGGTCACCATTTTGCCGTTGAGCTCAAAGGAAACGCCGGTATCGGTTTCAAAATCGGTAAGCGCCATTGGTTATTCCTTTCCAGCCGCGGCGAGCATGACAGCACGCTCAACGAGAGTGCGGACTGCATCGAGACGATAATCTGCAGATGCGCGAACGTCATCGATTGGTGCCAGCTCGGGCATTTCAGCCGAAGCAAACGCCGCTTTGAAGCTCTCAGACCCTGGTATCTGCCCAATGAGGGCCTTCTCAGTGACTGAAAGCCTCTGGGCGACCGCCGAGCATGCCCCAACAGCAATGGAAACGTCGTCGATGGTGTCGTCTGGGGAAACGACGACGTTGGCTGCGACCATTGCAATGGAGATGACAAGGTATCGGCGGGCGCCCAGTTTCAGGAAACTTGACTGACCAGCTGGCTGGTCAGGAATAAGAAGAGCTGTCACGAACTCGCCGGGCTGCAATGCCGTGCGGCGCACTCCGAGAACAAATTCGCTGATGGGAACGATGCGCATTCCCTCAGGGCCGGCAATCTCCACTTCGGCCTTCAATGCCAGAAGCGGCGGAACACCATCTGCTGCCGGGGAGGCGTTACAAATGTTGCCGGCAATCGTGCCCGAATTCTGGATCTGGATGGAGCCAACTTCAGCGGCCGCCAACTGCAATGCATGGAACTGACCGGGCAAATCAGCATCGCGGATCTTGGACCAGGTCGTCATGGCCCCGATGCGCCAGGTCTCGCCCGACTTGGCAATCCCTTTCAGTCCCTTGATCCGTGAGAGGTCAATTACCGGCTCAAGGGTCGTCTTGCCGCCCAGAGCAGGGAAAAAATCAGTGCCGCCAGCCAAAAGTTTGGCAGGTTGCTCGCTCAACAAGTGCAAGGCGGCCTCAACCGTCTCAGGTCTGTGGAATTGCATCGGCGTCCTCAATGCATTTCGTTTGTATGCTAACGAATTAGAGCCCCATTAAAAAAGATCTGTCAAGCGGACCTGACAAATAATGGCCCAATTTTTTTGCGTGCACTTTTTGTTTGCTTTCTTGAAAAAATTTGTTTGTATACTAACAATTGAATTTACACATGCCCTGCTCAGGACGACAGTCAGGAGACATAAGAATGCCCGATACGCTCGACATCG
>JABXHV010000151.1 GCA_013373445.1 Paracoccaceae bacterium
AAGGCAACGGCGCCATCCAGATCGACGGTGAAGCCGCCCTTGACCTGGTTGAAGATCTGGCCGTTGACCTTCTCGTTTGCTTCGAAAGCAACTTCGAGACGAACCCAGCTTTCTTCGCGGCGCGCTTTTTCGCGCGACAGAACAGCTTCGCCAAGAGCGTTTTCGACGCGCTCCAGGTAAACTTCAACTTCGTCGCCGATTTTCAGTTCGCCTTCGCGACCCTTTGCGCCGAATTCCTTCAGCGGCACACGGCCTTCAACTTTAAGACCTACGTCGATAACGGCGAGGTCTTTTTCGATTGCGACGACAGAACCCTTGACGACTGCACCTTCGTACAGATCATTCTGGGTGAAGGACTCTTCGAGAAGAGCTGCAAAATCCTCAGTTGAGGGATTCAGTTCAGACATTAAAACTCCTAGTGCCAGTCCTGGCCGGCCGCCGGCGGGTTTGTGTTACACGACGAACCGAGTGCTCCTGGAACCGATAAAAGATTTTCGGTTCGACCATTTGTTGCCAAATGGGCCGGCGGGGCAGAAGCAGCACGATCCGGTTAATCCGACGCTTTCGCTTGGCAAAAGCGTAAAATCTGTAAAGTTTCAAACAGTTAGAATGGACGCCGCTCACACGGAGCAATATCCGGAATAACGTCTGGTCCGAAAATCTTGGTCAATTGAGTTAAAACTCTAAGATTTCCGCGCCGTTTCGATGATATCCACAGCAGCTTGAAACGCCGTTTCTATATCCATTTCCGTCGTATCTAGCAAGTGGGCATCTGCAGCTTGTTTCATTGGAGCGACTGTTCGCTCGCTGTCACGAGCGTCTCGGCGTTTCAAATCGTCCAGAACCGAGGAAAATTCTGCCTCTTGGCCCTTGGACACCATCTCCGCCGTGCGGCGGCGTGCGCGCGCTTCCGGTGAGGCCGTGATGAACAGCTTTACGGAGGCGTCCGGACACACAACGGTGCCAATATCCCGGCCATCCAGAACGGCGCCGGGAGGCGTTTGCGCAAAGTCCTTTTGCAGACGCACCAGTTCTTCGCGCAGAGCGCCCAGAACGGCAACACGGGAGGCAGCTTCTCCAACTTCATGCGCAGACAGAACGGCCTTGTCCATCTTCGCCAGATCCAGATTGCGGGCAATCTCGATCGCAATCTTTTCGTCGCCAAGCGGCAGGCCCTGCGCCAGCAGCGCAGCCGCAACCGCCCGATAGGTCAGGCCGGTGTCCAGATGGCGCAGCTCGTAGGTCTCGGCGATCCGCCGCGCCAATGTGCCTTTGCCCGAAGCAGCAGGTCCGTCAATCGCGATAATCATGCGGCCTCACTCGGGTGGTTTTCAAAGCTGGCGCCCATGTCGGTGAAGAGCTTAGTGAACGTCGGGAAGCTGGTGGCAATCACGGCACCATCATCAACGGTTACCGGTTTCTCGCTCGCCATTCCCAAAATCAGGAAGGACATGGCAATGCGGTGATCGAGGTGCGTGACGACCGTGCCGCCGCCGATGGAATTGGCGCCGCCGGTGACAGTCAGCGTGTCCTTCGTTTCAACGCAAGGAATGCCGTTGGCTTCCAGTCCGCGCGCAACGGCGGCCAGACGGTCGCTTTCCTTCACCCGCAGCTCATCGAGGCCCGGCATGAATGTGTCGCCCCTGGCGAAAGCCGCAGCGACTGCCAGCACGGGATACTCATCGATCATCGATGGTGCCCGTTCGGCCGGAACGGTAATGCCCTTCAGCTGGCTGTGGCGCACATGGATATCGCCCACTTCCTCACCCGACGCGTCGCGGCGATTGAGAATTTCGATGTCGCCGCCCATTTCAATCAACGTGGTGATCAGACCGGTGCGGTGCTCGTTCAGCAAGACATTTTCAATCGTGATGTCGGAACCCGGAACGATCAGGGCCGCAACGATCGGAAAGCCCGCCGACGATGGATCGCCCGGCACATCGAGATCCTGCGGCTTCAACTCGGGCTGGCCCTGCAAGGTGATGACCCGCTCACCGGCTTCATTGACGCTGACGTCCAAATCGGCGCCAAAGCCCTGCAGCATCTTTTCGGTGTGGTCGCGTGTCGGGATCGGTTCGATCACCGTTGTTGTGCCCGGTGCATTCAAGCCGGCCAGAAGGACGGCGGATTTAACCTGGGCCGAGGCCATCGGAACCCGGTAGGTCAGGGGTGTCGGGTGCTTGGCGCCGCGGATCGAGGCAGGCAGGCGGTCCCCTTCGCGGGCGATGACTGACGTGCCCATTTCGCGCAGCGGGTTCAAAACGCGGCCCATCGGACGACCGGACAGGGATGCATCCCCAACAAATGTTGCAGCGATGTCGTGGCTGCCGAAGATGCCCATGGTCAGGCGCACTCCGGTGCCCGCGTTGCCGAAGTCGATGACGCCTTCAGGCTCCAGCAGCGAGCCCAGACCGATGCCGTCGACGGTATAGGTGCCGTCGTCCTGCTTCTCGATCACGGCACCAACGGCGCGCATCGCATCGGCGGTTGCCAGTACATCTTCAGATTCAAGAAGGCCCTTGACCGTTGTGCGGCCAATTGCAAGGGCGCCAAACATCAGGGCGCGGTGGGAAATCGATTTGTCACCGGGTACGCGGAGCGTGCCGGAAAAAGGACCGGAAGCGCGCGTCGAAAGCGGTACCGGAGTAGAGCCATGGGACATACGTGTCACTTTCCATAGGGTCTGCAGTCAAAAAAATGTGCCCTTAGCTATCATGTGAATTGCTGTTCGTCATCTATTCTGCTTCTTGAAATTTGCGTCCGGTCGTGCAGAACTTCGCAACGGATACATTTGGTGAAGTCTTTTGGCTTTGACAGCGCGCTCTATGAGGGTTATGGGGCGCTCCGGAATAGTAGAAAAAAGAGGGTTAGCACGGTGGCAAAACCTGAACTTGGCACAAAGCGGCTTTGCCCAAGCTGCGGCGCTAAATATTATGATTTGAACCGCGATCCGATCACCTGCCCGAAATGTGGCACGGTGTATCAGGCCGTGATGACATCCAAGGCAGCCAAGGCAGCGAAAGCTGCTGAAGTTCCTGAAGATGATGATGACGATGAAGATGACGTTGCAGCTCCAGTGCTGGTAACGCTCGAGGAAGCGGATGCAGAGACATCCGGTGACGACGACGTGCCGGATCTGGAAGGTGACGACGTTGACCTCGACGACGATGACGACAGCGACACGCCGGATGTCTTTCTTGAAGATGAGGAAGATGACGACGATGCCGTACCGGGTATTCGCGTTGAAATCGACGACGACACGGACCGTTAAAGGTCTTCTTGGGAGGACTGGGGCGCAGAAAACGGCGCTTTCCAGCTTTTCCACAGAGCGGAATGAATTCCGTTAGAAATTTTGCTTGATCGATGCGGGCGGCGCGATTATGTTCCGCCCACATTATCGCCGGGCACCCAGCCTGGACGAGAAAGAATGGGGCCATAGCTCAGCTGGGAGAGCGCTTCGCTGGCAGCGAAGAGGTCAGCGGTTCGATCCCGCTTGGCTCCACCATTTCTTTCCAAATACCACTCTCTCCAAAAGTTCAATTGGTCACGCGTTTCAAACGCCTTTGGGCGTTGATGTGCGATTTGCGCCGCGCTGTCTTCCTGACCGTAGATGTGAAAAGTCGGACCGGGCAGAACGCTTTAGCGTGCAAGTTGCCTTGTGGCGCTGCATGCAGCCTGATTGTCTGCAAATGGTTCAGGAACTCTCGGCCTCGTCCGGGGGCGTCTAGGCCCTGGCACCTCTTTGTGCCACTCACGCAAAATGGGGACAGCAATGGAACGCGCGACCACCAAGGCACCAAAGGCAGCGACACGTGGCATTCTTGTCATGTCCGCCGGTGTGGCCTGTCTGTGTGTCAATGATGCGCTGGGCAAAGCGCTTGGCGAGAGCTATCCGGTTATCCAGGTTTTGTTCCTGCGCAATCTGATTGCCTTCCCGATTATTTGCCTGTTGCTTTTGAAACTCGGCGGCAGGCCAGCCTTTCGTTCCCATCGACCGGTTGCCCATGTGGCGCGCGCTGCCCTTTGGCTTGGCGCTGCGATGATGTTCTTCAGCAGTTTTCAGTATCTGGGACTGGCAGAGGCGACCGCACTGGCCTTTATCGCTCCGATTCTTCTGACAGCGCTATCCGCGCTGGTGTTGAAGGAGCATGTGGGGTGGCGGCGCTGGTCTGCGGTGCTTGTTGGTTTCGTCGGCGTGCTGATCGTCGTGCGCCCCGGTACGAGCACCTTTCAAACGGCCGCCCTGCTGCCGATCGCCACTGCCTTTTTCTATGCTGTGCTGATGATCAGCGCGCGCTGGGTGGATCCACGCGAGAGCATGTGGACCCTGATGCTCTATCAGGTCGGAATTGCAATGATCCTGAGTGCCATGATCGTTCCCTTCATCTGGGTAGACGTCAGAAGCGAGCACATCGGCCTGTTTCTGGCCATTGCCTTTTTTGGCACGGCCGGGATGACATTGATCACCCAGGCCTTCCGCTTCGCCTCCGCCTCACTGTTGGCTCCATTTGACTATGCAGCTCTGGTGTGGGCGACCCTGTTTGGTTGGTTCTTCTGGGGCGAATTGCCAGATCTTGTGACCTATCTGGGATCCGCCGTCATCGTCGCCAGCGGTCTGTTTATCATTTTCCGCGAACATCAGCTCGAAAACTGATTGGGTTTCTGTCGACTGTCACAGACCTCAGGGTTTGATGTCATAGGTGACCCAGTTGGTCTGCGTCGCCACCCGGTCATAAAGGCCGCGGCCGCGGTAATTGTTTTCCGCGGTGATCCAGCGCACGACGGACCAGCCGTTTTCAAGCGCGATCTTGCGCACGCCGTCAATCAGCGCGTCGGCTGCCCCTGATCCGCGCGCTTCCGGAGCGACAAACAGATCATCCAGAAAACAGCCGGTGGAGGCCGACAAGGGCCGCGCGAAGGGTCGAAAGTGAGTCAGACCGATCAGTGTTCCGCCGGCACCTTCTGCGACGAGACCCTGGGTTTCATGTGCCCCGTCATGCAGCCACGTCCATACGCGGTCGCGCATGTCGTCGCTTTGCTCGACTTTGTAAAAGCGGGCATAGCCCTGGTACAGCCTGTCCCACGCGGCGCGGTCGTCAGGCGTGACAGGGCGGATCAGAGGTTCGGTCATTTTGATCTTTCTTTCAAAGCGTCCAACGTCGGGGCAGGGAGTGTCACGCCCTAGCGAATGTCCTGCAAGCGATTTTTCTGATGTCCGCTTTCATCAAAGTTGTCAGGCGACAGCCAGGCGTCATAGGCCGGCTGCAAGGCACTCCAGTCGTCGTCCGTGATGGAATACCAGGCCGTATCGCGGTTCTCTCCTTTGACGACAAGGTGATTGCGGAAGATGCCCTCGAACTGGAACCCGAACCGCAAGGCTGCTGCCTTCGACGGGCCGTTTCTGTTGTTGCATTTCCATTCAAAGCGTCGATAGCCAAGCTCATTGAAAACATGCTGCGCAAACAGATAGAACGCCTCGGTGGCAGTCCTGCTGCGCGAAATCAAAGGCCCCCAATAGATATTGCCGATTTCGGCAACGCCATTGGCCGCGTCGATCCGCATCAAGGCCTGACGTCCCGCGACCTTGCCAAGCGCCTTGTCGATCACGGCGTAATGCAACGGGTCTGAGGAAGCGCAGGCCGTGTCCATCCAGCTTTTCATCTCGTCAATGCTCTTCGGCGGATAGTCCGGCAGCCAGGCAAACCGTGTTCCAGCGTCTTCAACGCTGGACGCTTCGAAGAGATCATCGAGGTGTGCGGTGACTGAAAGCTTTTCAAGTCGCGCGTAGCTCCCCTCAAAAACATCTTTTGTCGGGAATGGGCGCGCGCTCCATTGGCGCAGGTCTTGGGACATGGATCAGTCTTTCATTCAGCGCGGCAGGGCATTGCCGCATGGTTTCATCAGACCTAGCGGGTATCCAGTCCCGCGCAAAGGTCCAGCCCTTCTTTTTGCAAGACCAGCCTTGTGACGGCAGTGGGCGCGGCGAGCGCTTTACACCCAAGCTGTCGTTGCGCTACGAGCGGCAGATCTTTCTATGCGAAGGTGATTTCAGGTGCGGTGATGCTGCTCATCACTCTGCCGGTGTTTACGGCGCAATAGATCGACCTGGGTGGGCGAGCGGCCTCGTCAACGTCGCGCGACACCCAATTTCTGACTTCCATTGATTTCAACGACTGCGACAACGCGCGATCTGTAATGGTTTGAAGGTCCCGCCTGATATCGCTGAAATGCCTCGGCGTGTTTAGGGCTGTCAAAACGGGCAGGGTCCATGAGCGGCGAAGCAAATCCTGATCTTCGTCAGCAGATACACTCTGAATCTTGTTGGCTATGGCCGCCGCAACAATACCCTGCTGCGTAAGGCGAAATTCCGGACGCAGTGGATGGCCATAGCCGGGATTTCGTTCCAGCAAACCTATTGAGATCAGGTGATCCACGCTTTGGGCGAAAGCGGTTCTACCTGCTCCGGTCGCCGCCAGCAACGGCGCCTGTCGGCCGGGGATACCCGCGTGCAGGCTCGAGAGTATTGGTACGGTCCATGCCCTTGAAGTGATGTTGACAAACAGTTTTATGTCCATAAAGTATAGTTAGTATATATTTAGTCAAAAGGGAAGACTATGTCTCTTGTTTCTCTGGATAAGACCATCACTATTGCCTTGTCAGTCAAGGATCGCCATGCCAGCGCAAATTGGTACGAAAGCATGCTGGGATTTCAGACCATCTACCATGCGGATGAAGCGGGATGGTCTGAAATCCAAACCAACACAACCGGGGTGACAATCGGTCTTGGCGAGCATACCAAACCGGTGCCGGGCAATTGCGTTCCGGTGTTTGGGATAGCTGATTTGGATGCGGGACGGCAGAAACTGGAACACGAAAAAGTAAAATTTGACGGCCCTACCGATGTTGTTGAGGGCATGGTCAAAACCGCAACCTTTTACGATCCGGACGGCAATGCATTGATGCTTGCCGAAGACTTGAGCGGTCACACGGATTAAGGGCTCGCCCCTTGTTTGGCCCTCTACCCCAGCGGTCATCCCCGACTTGATCGGGAGCCTGCCCCGGACGAGATCCGGGGATCCAATCCAAGGTGCAGCAAAAGCCGGAGGAAAGTGGACCGAGTACAGAAGCGGCTCCACACCCAGACCCAAAGCCTCCGTTCTGCCGAGATGGGCAAGTTGGCGCGCGAGTTTCGACGGTTGGAATCTCCACGCCTCCTCCGTCATTGCAGGACTTGATCCTGCAATCCATGCCGTGA
>JABXHV010000165.1 GCA_013373445.1 Paracoccaceae bacterium
ATCATCAACAACGGCTCCATTTCAGCCCATATGCCGCGACCAGGTTCTGCACCCTATACAGCAACCAAACACGCCATTGCCGGCCTGACGCGGACTTTGTCTCTCGATGGACGCCCCTTCGACATTGCCTGTGGTCAGATCGACATCGGCAACGCAGCTTCCGAGATGACCCAGAACTTTGCAGACGGTCTTCCGCAAGCCAATGGAACGAAGATGCCAGAGCCTGTAATGGATGCGCAGCATGTCGCTGACGCTGTTCTCAACATGGCGAGCTTGCCGCTGTCAGCAAACGTTCAGTTCATGACCATCATGGCAACCAAGATGCCTTACATCGGCAGAGGTTGATTGTACTGAAACCTTTGATAGCAAGGATGATCCAAACTGTACTGATGCGATAAAAATGCGCAATAAATGCAAAAAATAGGTCAGCCTTGCTTTCTTAAATTTCAAGAAAATCCGATTTATATCCCATTTTCTGACCCGCAGCTCTTGCGCAGAGCTGCGGGATTTCTTACAAAGCGGCGATTAACGAACCCGTCATACCTATCAGGCACACTTTGCCAAACGGTTCGTGACCAAGTAATTGACCCGGATTCAAACTATGTTCGCAGCACGCGACATCATTGACATCTCTGACAACGCGCGCTCCCAGCGCGGTGGTCTACTACTACTTGGCGATCTCCTTCTCCTTAGCTGCCCCTGAGCGCTGGCAGGCTTGTGCAAGACACAGGCGGGCACTTGGGGGAGATAAACAACCAATTCAAATCTTTGATATTTGGATCCAGAGCCCGCGACTGCTGTCATGCACGCGAATGGATCTCGGGAAGGAAAAACAATGACCACCTCAGATAAAGATCAAGTCTACATCTTTGACACCACCTTGCGCGATGGCGAGCAATCGCCAGGCGCCTCCATGACCCTGGAAGAAAAGCTGCAGATTGCCGAAATCCTCGACGACATGGGCGTTGACATCATCGAGGCCGGATTTCCGATCGCCTCAAACGGTGACTTCGAGGCTGTTTCCGAAATTGCCAAGAAGTCGAAGAACTCCGTAATTGCAGGCCTGGCCCGCGCAATTCACGCTGACATCGACCGTTGCGGTGATGCCGTCAAACATGCTGGCAAGGGACGTATCCATACGTTCGTATCCACCTCCCCTATTCATCTGCAATTCCAGATGAACAAATCCGAAGATCAGGTCCTGGACATCATCAACGATACGGTGACCCGGGCCCGCAATCTGATCAACGACGTCGAATGGTCTGCGATGGATGCTACCCGCACACCAATCGAGTATCTGTGCCGCTGCGTCGAAGCCGCCATCAGCTGCGGTGCGACAACAATCAACTTGCCCGATACAGTTGGTTACGCGACACCAGATGAATACAAGCAGATGTTCGCCGACGTCATCGCCCGTGTTCCCAACTCCGACAAGGCAATCTTCTCGGTGCACTGCCATGACGACCTTGGTCTGGCCGTTGCGAACTCCTTGGCTGGCGTCGCCGGCGGTGCGCGACAGATCGAGTGTACCCTCAATGGTCTGGGAGAACGTGCGGGCAACGCAGCACTTGAAGAAGTCGTCATGGCGATCCGTACGCGCAGCGACGCATTGCCATATGACTGCCAGGTCAACCCTGAATATCTCACACGCGCTTCGAAGATGGTTTCAGCGGCATCCGGCTTTGCGGTTCAGTACAACAAGGCCATCGTGGGCAAGAACGCATTTGCGCATGAATCCGGAATTCACCAGGACGGCATGCTGAAGAACGCCGAGACCTATGAAATCATGCGTCCGGAAGACGTTGGTGTCAAAGCAACCTCCCTGGTCATGGGCAAGCACTCTGGCCGCCATGCGTTCAAGGACAAGTTGAAGGAACTGGGCTTCGAGTTGGGCGACAATGCCTTGCAGGAGGCTTTCCGCCGCTTCAAGGATTTGGCTGATCGCAAAAAACACGTTTACGACGAAGACATCGAAGCCTTGGTCGAAAATGAAATCGCGGTTGCCGGCGAAACCACGAAGGTAATCGCACTGACGGTGATTGCTGGCACTGGCGGACCTCAGAAGGCAATTCTGACCATGGATGTTAACGGCCAGCACATCACCAAAGAGGCAACCGGCGACGGCCCGGTCGACGCAACTTTCAACGCTATCAAAGCCATTGTTCCGCACGAGGCGAGCCTGCAGCTCTATCAGGTACATGCGGTAACCGAAGGCACAGATGCACAGGCTGAAGTATCAGTTCGACTGGAAGCCAATGGCCGTATTTCAACGGGCAAAGGCGCCGATACAGACACATTGGTGTCTTCTGCCAGAGCCTATGTCTCTGCCATGAACAAGCTCAACCTGCGCCAGCAGGCATCCAACCCTGGCGCATTGCAGGCGAGTTAAGCTCACCCCTGCACGAAGAAGCATGAATCGATCCATGATGCAGGCACCAAACGGTGCCTGCATCGCCGATTGAGACGAAGCACAAGGTTCGAGGGAAGAGATAGCCATGATGCCGAATACGCGCCAAACGATCTTCACCACGAGCATGTTACTGTTGCTCACCGCTGTGCCCGCACAGGCCTTGGATTGCAACAACGCCAATACGACCTATGAGATGAGAGAATGCGAGGCCATCGAGCTGCAAAAGGCGGATGATCTTCTCAATCAAACCTACAAGAAAATCCGCAATGACCTCGATGACAAAGGAAAAACAATCCTGCGAGACGCACAACGCGCATGGATCGTCTTTAGAGATGCAGAATGCGAACGGCTTGCTGATATGGCACGTGGCGGAAGCATTGCTCCTCTCATCAGGATCAGCTGCATCACCTCGATGACACAACAAAGGGTCACGGACCTCCGTCTCAACCCCATGACAGGCGAGCTGGAAGACTAGCGACAACAATCGTCCAACTGCGTCTTACGAGAGTTCCCAGAATGCGTCCGCCATCTCGGCTGAATTCAACACAGACGGATCCATGCGGGTCCAGTCGCTCATCTGATTTCGGAACCAGGTCTCCTGACGCTTGGCATATTGCCGCGTCGCCACTGTCAGTCTTTCAACCGTAGCTGCCAGTGAAACTTCTCCACGCAAATAGGCATCCACTTCCTTGACCCCGATCGCTCTCATTGCAGGCAGCGTGTCTGGAAGTTTCAAGGCAAGCAACGCTTCGATTTCAGCAATCCCCTCGTCCGACAACATCAAGTCAGAGCGAAGAGCAATGCGTTGGTGAAGCCAGGAACGTGGAGGTTCCAGCACGATACGGGCACATTCGTGAACAGGCACTACCGGCTCTCCATTGCCGTCTTGCTGCCATTGCAACAACGTTCGTCCAGTGCCTTCGACAACTTCAAGCGCCCGTGTAAGACGCTGCAGGTCCTGAAGACTCTCTGCCGCTACCGGATCCTTTTCAAGTAGAGCCTCGCGGACCGCCTCAAGTCCCCCCTCCTCAGCCAATCCCCGGCACTTCTCACGAAGCTCAGGGCGTATTGAAGGAATTTCTGCGAAACCCTCGCACAACGCCTTGAAATAAAGACCAGTTCCTCCAACCAGAATTGGCAGAAATCCCGACCCCCTCGCTCGTTCAATCTCCTGGCGAGCGTAACCGAGCCACTCGCCAGTTGAACATGCGTGAGAGGCAGGCAAGACGCCATAGAGCCTGTGAGCTGCAAGCGCCTCATCTTCAAGAGAGGGACGCGCACTGACAATTCTCATTTCACGATAAAGCTGCATCGAATCAGCGTTGATAATCACGCCTTTCAGGCGTTTTGCCAGCTCAATGGCAAAAGCTGACTTGCCGCTTGCGGTTGGGCCCGCTATCAGAACGGCACGATATCCATGCTCCAACGCTGAACTCCTGTCAGTAAAGGTCTCAGTCATGCCTTACGTCGCCACACTCGTTTCCAATTCCGCAGTGACCCATCTGAACGATGAGCTATTGGCCAGCGCCGTACAAGCAGTGAGAGCCTCAGAAACTCCCAAAATTCTGAAATCGGGAGTGGCGGCTGACATCTTCTTTGAGGATGTTTCGCTTGAAGACGCTGAAGCTGCACTGCGCAAGCTCACTGGCGATAAACAGATCGACGTCTTTGTGCAAGCCTCTAAGGGCCGTCGCAAGAAACTCCTGATCGCTGACATGGATTCAACCATCATCCAGCAAGAGTGCATCGACGAATTGGCTGCCGAGCTCGGCCTGAAGGACAAAATCGCCGCAATCACCGAACGTGCCATGCAGGGCGAGATAGATTTCGAACCTGCATTGCGCGAGCGCGTTGGACTTTTGGCTGGCCTTCCCGCAACAGCCGTTGAAAAGGTTCTCAAGGAACGTATAGATCTCACACCGGGCGCAAAGACCCTGGTGCAAACGATGAAAGCGAATGGAGCCTATTGCGCCCTGGTCTCAGGCGGCTTCACCCATTTCACCTCCTCTATCGCCAAAACAGTCGGGTTCAACGAGAACCGCGCCAACACCTTGATCGAGGAAAACGGCAAGCTCAGCGGTGATGTTGCCGAACCAATCCTTGGGCGTGAAGCCAAACGGCAGCGCCTTGAAGAGCTCGTTGCTGAACTGGAGCTCGACTTCTCTGATGTTTTGGCTGTTGGAGATGGCGCCAATGATCTGGCAATGATCGACCGGGCCGGCCTTGGCATAGCGTTTCACGCAAAGCCCGCTGTTGCCAAAGCTGCCGACATGCATGTCGACTACGGCGATCTAACCGCATTGCTTTACATTCAAGGCTATAGCGAAGATGAATTCGCACACGTAGGCTGAGAATATCAAAGAAGGTTGGAGCGGGATTTCGCTTTTGCCTAACCCAAGCGTGCAGCCATGAAAGGCGCATTCTGGGTTTCAATCAGCTCCATGACACTCTCCAGCGGCATCGGACGACCGATCAGATATCCTTGGGCCTGCGTACAGCCCGCAAGCTTGAGAAGCGTGAACTGATCTGCTGTTTCCACGCCCTCCACCGTCGTTGAAATGCCGAGTTTTTTGCAAAGACTTGCTACGGACTGCACAACCGCCAAGTTCTCTTCAGAACCTGGAATGTCACGCACAAAAGCCTGATCAATCTTGACCTTGTCGAAACCGAACTTCGTCAGGTAGCTCAAGCTTGAATAGCCTGTGCCAAAGTCATCCATGACAACCCTGACACCAAGTCGACGCAAGTCCGCCAGCAAGGACTGAGTGGAATCCGTATCCTGAAGCAAGACGCCTTCGGTGATTTCCAACTCGAGACGGTTCGGATTGAGACCGGTTGCGGAAATAGCAGACATGACGTCCAGACCAATGCGTCCCGTTTTGAACTGCAGAGGTGAGATATTCACCGCAACCCGGAAAGTTTCTGGCCATGTAGAGGCATCACGACATGCCCGGTTCAATACCCACGCACCAATCTGTTCAATAAGCCCAGCCTCTTCCGCGATCGGAATAAACTCTGCCGGAGAAACATAACCCAACTCGGGATGTTGCCAGCGCAGCAAGGCTTCAAAACCAACGATCTGATCATGATCAAGGTCGAGCAATGGCTGGTAATGCAGCTGGAAGGACTCACTATCCAGCGCAGCCCGCAAGTCGAGCTCGAACTGACGCCTCTTCTGCATATGCTCATTCATTTCAGGCTCAAAGAACCGGTGACGGTTCTTGCCATCCAATTTGGCACTGTAGAGCGCCATATCCGCGTTCTTCATCAGGAGATCGGCAGTTTCACCATCTTCCGGAACCATCGCGATACCGATGGAAACACCGATCACAATATTATTTCCGGAGACCATGTAGGGTTCACCGACCGTCTCAATCAGGCGTGCAGCGATTGCCGAGACCTCTTCAAACCCGGAGATGTCAGCCAGCAGAACAGCAAATTCATCTCCGCCGAGGCGAGCCACATTATCCTTCTTGGAAAGTCCCGACTTCAGGCGCTCAGAAACCGCCACGAGCAGCTCATCTCCCACCGGATGGCCCAAGGTGTCGTTCACTGACTTGAACTCGTCCAGATCAAGGTAAAGCAGCGCAAGGCTTCCGCCGTCCCCAAGGGTATGCAAAGCTCCTTCGACTTCATGCCGGAAGGAAACACGGTTCGACAGTCCAGTCAGCGGGTCATGATGTGCCAGATGCGCTATCCGGTCTTCCTGACGCTTCCGCTCTGTAATATCTTCCGAAATACTGACCCCGCCACCTTCAGGTGTTGCGACGGTTTTGACGACAACAACACGGCCATCAGCAAAATTGACCGTCCTCGGCTTCCGACTGTAAAAATTGAGATCGAGGTTATTGGACGCAATCTCTGCATCGGTCATTTCCAGTTTTGCACCACGCTCGCGGCATAAGCGCATTAGCCCCAGTACGGACATTCCCTCCGGAACATCCACGTCCCCAATTCCGTAAATAAGACGGAACTGGTCGTTGATCATGAGAACATTCTTGTCCTGATCTGTCAGGCACACACCTTGCGGGAAGCTATCAAGAGCCGTTTTCAAACGCTCATACTGTTGACGAACCTCAGCTCGCGAAGCGTCCAGTAATTCTTCTCGAGCATGGTTCAACACGCGCATCAGCTCGTCGAAAGAACGCGCCAGAGAACCAATCTCATCATGGCGTGCCAATAGTGGTGCAGGCACTGGACGATCCGTACGGGCAGTGTTTTGAATCTGTCGTGCATGCGCGGTTAGCATTTCAATCGGCCGCGTCAGACGGACCCCGAAAATCACAACGCCAACAACACCAATCAGAGCCAGAATTAGGGACGCGGACCCAATAATCATCACAGCTTGGGTCACCCGCGCGTTCATGTTCATTGTCGCTGTTTGATTAAGCGCCCCCGCCTGCTCTGAAAAATCGATCATATAAGTTTCAAGCTCGCTGAGCTGAGATTGAAACTCTTCAGCGCTGGTTGCCAAAGCATCCTCGAGATCAACGCCAAGCGCGCGACTAACGTGCAATCCATCGCCCGCTTCAACAATATTGGTCAGTTCATCCAACCGCTTAAACATGGATGCTGAATCGCTTGACTTACCATCAGCGTCCAACTGGAGAGCAAGTTTGCGCTGGCTCATCCTCAAAAGCCGGATATACCCACGTTCCAGCATGGTTTTGGTGACCATGTTGGAACGATCTATGGAAGCTCCATTCTCTTCCAACGAGTTGATCAAGTGAATTGCCAATGTCCGGATCGAATAAAGGCTGCGCAGGACCGACCAGTCCTTGAAGACAAAATTCCCAAGAGGCGCCGCAGACGTCTCTGGTTGCGCAGTCGTGGGCAACTTGGCGGATGCACCCGATGGCCCCTGGCTTGAAATTCTCATGTCTAACAGCGAAATCAGCGAACTCAGCTGGGCCTGCAGCGATACCAATTGATCGCGCGCTAACAACTTGAGTGAAGAATGGCGCGCGTACCAACCTGCATATTGATTGCACTGCTCAATCATCAGGTCACGTTGCTGCAACATGTTCTGGCGCACGTTTTCGACCCGGCCGGCAATAGCTCCAAGTTCAGCCACACCAGAGTGTGCTGCAAGTGTGGTGAGTTCGATCAGATGACCAAGTCCGGCGTCTTCCAACCTCGCCCCATCAACGTCATAGACCTGATCGTGGCGCATGCAATTGACAACAATCGAGCGAGAAGCATCGCTCAGGGAACGGACCATGCTCGTGCCGTTCAACGCCGCAACATAAAGCGGACCTGTGACCTTATCTGTGAGGGAAATGGACTCCGCAACTGACTTGATCTCCCGCACGCTTATCGTCGTGAAAAGCACAAACAAAGCGGCAAAGGCCACGCCCAAGATTGTCATCTTGAATCGTAAGCGATCAGTCCATTCAGTCCATTTCTTGTCTTGTCTGCGTTTCATAGCAAAGTCAGGCAGTTTGCCCCCAAAACTGGTTATCTGACGCAATTTGGTAGAACAGAAACAAATGTCTCCATTCACCACGGCAGCCAGAGTCGTCTTTCGGGTATTGCCTCCGCCAAGGCAGAAGACTTAACCCAACCAGACCGATAAATTTCCACCTAAAGTAAAAGGTACGCGTCAAATCCGCAGATTTCGTAAAATTAATATCGATTATTTCACGAATATAGAATTTCGATTTTCATAATAAACAAAGGGTTTATCGGAAAGTTCTCATCTGAAACAACAAAAGAGGCGCGCAGGATGCCTGCGCGCCTCTTTTTACTCAAAAAGTCTCTAGATTAGCCTCAGTCGTCGATGCGAACGGGGACAAACCTTAACTCACCTGATGGATTAGACAACAAGAGCAAGGCAAAACCACGCCCCTCTTCCTTGAGCTTGGCCACTTGATCGAGAACGTCTTGCGGCGTCGTGACAGCTTCTTGTGCGACTTCCTTGATCACGTCGCCAGCCTGAACACGTTTTTCCTCCGCAGCACTCCCTGGAACGACTTCTTTGACAAGAACACCTTCTACGTCCTCATCAATCGTGAAAGTTTCCCGCGCGGCGTCATCCAGCTTGCTCAACATCATCCCGAGCGTTTCAGTCTCTTCGACAACCTCGGGTGCCTCACCCTCTGAAGTTTCTTCGACTTCCGTATCGCCAACGGCTTCTTCAAGCCGACCAAGTGTCACTTGAAGGGTGACCTCTTTGCCCTTGCGCAGCACAACAACATCTACGGCTTTGCCGATAGCGGTCTCCGCGACCATGCGTGGCAGCTCGCGCATCGTGTCGATCTTCTTGCCATCAAAGCGCAGAATGACATCGCCAGATTCAATTTCGGCATCCGCTGCAGGACCGTCTTCACTCACGCCTGCGACCAGAGCCCCGGCAGCCTCATCAAGGCCAAGGCTCTCGGCGATTTCCTCTGTGACTTCCTGAATTCTAACACCCAGCCAACCGCGACGGGTCTCACCATACTCACGCAGCTGCGCAATGACGCGGGTTGCCGTTTTGGACGGGATGGCAAAACCGATACCAATAGAACCACCAGACGGTGAAATGATCGCTGTGTTGATACCGACAACATTTCCATCCATATCAAACAACGGACCTCCAGAGTTACCTCTGTTGATCGAAGCATCCGTCTGAATGAAATTGTCGTAAGGACCGGCCTTGATGTCGCGGTTACGGGCGGACACGATGCCGACCGTCACAGTACCGCCGAGCCCAAATGGATTGCCGATTGCCATCACCCAATCACCAACCCTGATCTTGTCGCTGTCACCGAGGCTGACAGCCGTCAAAGGTGCCTCAGGTTCCACTTTCAACACAGCCAAATCAGTCTTTGGATCGGTTCCGATCAGTTCAGCCTTCAGCTTTGTACCGTCGTTGAAATTAGCGGTAATCTCATCAGCACCTTCGATCACATGGTTGTTGGTGATAATGATGCCTTCAACGCCATCGATCACAAAACCAGAGCCCAGCGACTGAACCTTACGCGGGCGATCATCACCACCTTTGTTGCGTTGATTGAAGAACTCTTCAAAGAACTCCTGAAACGGCGCGCCATCTGGAACCTTTGGCATAGGAACAGTGCGTTGGGACTTCACTGTCTGAGAGGTTGAAATATTGACAACCGCGTCTGCCAGGCCTTCGGCCAGATCGGCAACAGAGGCTGGACCTTGCGCATGCACCAGAGAGGCTGATTGCGTGACGGCAACGCTTCCAAGCATGACGCCCAACGCTAGTGCTCTTGCGATCTTGAATGATTGAAGACTGAAATGAAAAGCCATCAGGCGAATCCCTCCATCCCATCTGTTTCAAATGGGGTCATTAAAATGATGTGTGAGGCCAGTTTGGCACGATCATGGGTGATTGGATAGAGAGAAGGCCTCTTACGAGGCCTTCAAAACTGTTTGTAATTTTGAATCGCGGCAGGTCTATCCGCGGACAAGCCAGACGATCAGAACACCCAGCGCCAACGACGCCAGACCGGAGATCCGCAAGGCCTGATCTGACATTGCCAAAGCTGCCTTGATCACTGACTTCATCCCGCCCGGGGCCAGCGCATAAAGGGTTCCTTCAAGCGCCAGCACCAGGCCAAGAGCCACGATCAGATCGCTCATTGAGCAGCAGGAGCCTGCAAGCGGGCACCGGAGTTGCCTTCCGTCTTTCTAGACGCACCCATCGGGTCGCTGAAATAACGGAAGAAACTGGAGTCCGGTGACAAGACCATGCTGGTTCCGCCCTGCTTCAGGCCGGCTTCATAAGCCTGCATCGAGCGATAGAAAGCGAAGAAGTCAGGATCAGCGCCATAGGCTTCCGCGAAGATGCGGTTACGTTCCGCATCACCATCACCTCGGGTGATTTCTGCATCACGACGAGCCTCCGCGACCACAACAGTTGCGTCACGATCCGCACGAGAGCGGATACGACGCGCTTGTTCTTCACCCTGAGCACGTAGCTCTGTCGCCTCACGCTGACGTTCTGTCTGCATGCGGGCATAAATCGCCTGAGAGTTGGCTTCAGGAAGGTCAGCACGACGGATCTTGACGTCGATCACCTCGATACCAAGTTCAGATGCACTTCTGCTTACGTCACTACGAATGTTTTCCATCAGACCTGCACGGTTATCACGCACCACGGCCGTAAAAGAGGCTGTGGCGAGCTCAGACCGCAAGGAAGACTGAAGAAAGGTCGACAAACGCTGGTTAGCGACACTGATGTTCTGAACACGCTGATAGAACAGCACTGGGTCAGAAATCTTGTAACGCGCGAACGCATCAACAACGAGACGCTTCTTGTCCGAGGCAATTGCTTCGAGCGGAGGCATATCCAGATCAAGGATACGCTTGTCGATCATGATTACGTTCTGGAACGGAGCTGGAAGTTTGAAGTTCAACCCCGGTTCGGTGACAACTTTGTCGATCCGGCCAAACGTAAGAACCAGTGCCTGCTGTGTCGGAGTGACAATAAACAGACACGCGTATGCTGCAGCAGCGATGACTGCAACGAGAATAGCAAGGATACCACCACGCATTACTGGGTTCCTCCGGTACGAGTTGCAGACGTCGATGCGCCGCTGTTCAGCCCGTTAAGAGGCAGATACGGCAGAACACCTTGACCTGAGTTGTTGTCAATAATGACTTTGTTGTTTGCGCCAAGAACCTTTTCCAAGGTCTCCAGGTACAGTCGTTCACGAGTCACATCAGGAGCGTTCTTGTATTGCTCGTAGACTTTGGTGAAACGCTGTGACTGACCGGTTGCTTCAGCAATCGTCTGCTCACGATAACCGTTCGCGGCTTCCAGAACACGAGCAGCTTCACCGCGCGCTTCCGGAACAATCCGGTTCGCGTAGGACTCAGCTTCGTTCTGAATACGCTCCTGGTCGGCACGAGCGGCCTGAACATCACGGAACGCATCAATAACCTGCTGCGGTGGATCCACCTTCTGCATCTGCACTTCGGTAATCTCGATACCGGCGAAGTAGCTGTCCAGCGTGGACTGCATCAAGGTATCAACATCATTCTGAATGGAAACACGGTTCTCAGTCAGAATAGAGTCAATGTTCGAACTGCCGACAACTTCACGCATCGCGCTTTCAGCAACAGCTTTCACAGTGCCTTCGGGGTTCTGAATATTGAAGAGATAGTTGGCAATGCCCTCACGGGTATTCTTGATACGCCACTGTACCTTGAAGCCAACATCAACGATGTTCTCATCGCCCGTCAGCATCAGGCTTTCCTGCGGCACATCACGTGAGATGATTGTCGAACCGCGAACGGTTTCTTCAACACCCACGGTAAGCTCGCGCTGAAGCTGAACCTGCGGCTTGTAAACTTCGCCAATCGGATAAGGCCAGTTGTAGTTAAGGCCGGTGCCTGTCTGGTCGGACACTTCACCAAGCACCAGCTCGACGCCAACTTCACCTTCTTCAACCCGGTAGAGACCGGTTGCAAGCCAAACAACGATCAAGCCACCAGCAACCAGCAAGGCGCCAAGAGTGCCAAGACCGCCACCGCCGCCGCCAGGCAAAACGTTTTTCACCCGATCCTGTGTTCGTTTCAGAAGCTCTTCCAGGTCAGGCGCCTGATTTCCACCACCACGGTTTGAACCGTTATTACCCCAAGGTCCGCCGCTGTTACCGCCGCCACCCCAAGGGCCATTGTTATTTAGTACAGTGCCCGCCAATGGGTCATCACCGCCTGATTGATTGCTCCGAGGCATTCAAACATCCTTTGTTAAAGCGTTTTTGCTCTCGCGACGGATGAGCCCAACTAAACTCGACCTATCACGGAACACTCCACCCGTTTTCACTCAATCCAAGCTTATAGGGAGGTTGCCGGACGCATTCAACGTCATCAGGCCAATCTCCTCCCACGCAGCCAGTCTCGTGGGCTTCAAATGGGAACCTTCAGAACCATTTTCAAGAATGAATGCCAGCTTGTGTCATGATTTCGGCTACTGACCGACCATCAAGATGCAGGTCGAAGCATATTCAGGTGCATGATACCATCTTCAAGAAAATCATCTGAGGCCCGTTCGAACCCAAGACTACCATAAAAGGCTTCGAGATGCGCCTGTGCGGTCAAATGAATGGCGACCGATCCCATGATGTCTTCGACCCTGGCAATACCGTCCTGCATCAAACGTCTGCCAAGCCCAAGCCCGCGGTAGCTCGAGGAAACCACGACACGCCCAATACGTGCCTGACGGCATTCAGCTTCATCGCCCTCATCCAGAAAAACGCGAATAGCGCCAACAAGACGATCCGCGGCTTCATCCATCAAAATGTAGTGGAATGCGCGCGGATCCTTGCCATCGATATCCGCAAACAAACAGGCCTGTTCAATCATGAAGATATCCTGACGGAGCTTCAGAATATCATGGACATTGCGCGCCGACAGTTCATCAAATGACGACCAGAAGCCGGAGAACTTTGGGGACATATTATAACCTCAACAAGAGTAGTTAGGGCCGGCGACGATAGGTCACGAACTCAAAATCAGCACTGTCTTTGTCTGTTCGCACACCTGGCTCGCGAGCGACCTCTTCAAACACAGCCTCGTCAATATCCGGGAAAGACGTATCGCCTCTAGGTTCGAGCTGGACTTCCGTGATCTCAAGCCGATCAGCGATAGCCATTGCCTGCCGATAGATTTGCCCACCGCCCATGACAATCACTTCGTCAACACCTGCCTCACCTGCCAGCACTCGCCCACGTTCAAGGGCCAATTCAAGCGACGAAACTGTCTCGACACCATCGGGGGAATATTTGGGATCCCTGCTGATGACCACATGCGGCCTTCCCGGCAAAGGACGCCCGATCGAGTCAAAGGTCTTGCGTCCCATCAGAACGGGCCGACCCACAGTCTTTGCCTTGAAATGTTTCAAATCAGACGGCAGGCGCCATGGCATATCGTTGTCAGCACCAATGACCCCATTGCGGGCGACGGCTGCGATCAAAACAATTTCAGGGAGGGACATGGCTTCACCTACGAGACCGGTCAGAAAGGATGCACCAGGAACGAGATTCCAAGGCACCAGCCTTGTCCCTCGATTCCTTGCCTGTTGCAAGTTGCCTCCCATCTGCCAGCAAAGAAGAACGGCAACGCTCACTCACATGGCACGAAGTTAGGTCGCTTTAATCATTGAATGAATATCAACCGAGACTTGAGCTAAAAAGCATGGACTTTTGAGCTCAGCGATGGTTTTTTCCAGCCTCCCTCCGAGCATCCAGCCTCCTGGATGCATAGAACTAACAAAAAGACACGATTGGAACGCCCTAATGGACCGTCGTTCATTTATAAAAAATTCTGCAATGCTCGGCGCCGGCGCCTCAACAGCTGCGCTCGCAACCCCGGCAATTGCACAAGATAAAATCACTTGGCGCATGGTCACGACATGGCCAAAAAACTTTCCTGGTCTCGGTGTCGGCGCGCAGCGTCTGGCGGACCGCATCACGGCTGCTTCCGGTGGCCGCCTGACAGTTAAAGTCTATTCTGCAGGCGAACTTGTTCCGCCGCTTCAGTCTCTGGATGCGGTCATCGACGGCTCTGCAGAAATGTGCCACGCGGCATCTTACTACTGGCAGAACAAGTCTACCGCGCTGAACTTCTTCACTGGCGTTCCCGGCGGCATGACATCACGTGAACTGAACACCTGGATCACCAACCTGGGCGGCCAGGAAATCTGGGACGAAGTCTACGCGCAGTTTGGCGTGAAAGCATTCCCATCGGGCAACACCAGCACACAGACCGGCGGCTGGTTCCGCGGCGAGCTGAACAGCCTCGAAGACGTCAAGGGTCTTCGTTTCCGTACACCCGGCCTCGGCGGCAAGGTTTGGGAGAAGCTGGGCGTGACCGTTACCAACATGCCAGCGGGTGAAATTTTCCAGGCCATGCAATCAGGCGCGCTGGATGCGGCTGAATTTGTGAGCCCGTTCAACGATCTTGCACTTGGCCTGTATCAGGTCGCCAAGAACTACTACATGCCAAGTTTCAATGAACCGGGCATGGGCACCGAGCTGGCCATGAACAAGGAAAAGTTCGAAGAGTTGCCAGCTGATCTCCAGGCGATCATCCGCGATGTTTGTCAGGCAGAAGTGAGCCAGGTCGAGAACGACTATTATGCAAATGATCCACGCGCCATGGCCACACTGGTCAATGATCACGGAGTTGTGGTTCGCCACTTCCCTCAAGACATCGTGGAAGCAGGCTTTGCCGCTGCCAAAGAAGTCCTGACAGAACTGCGCGATTCTGACGATCCAATGACAAAGAAAGCCACAGAGAGCTTCATCAGCGCCTTGCAGCTGATGCGCACACGCACAGAAGATCTCGAAGGCACCTACGTCGCAGAGCGTCAGAAGTTTCTTCAGTTCTAAGTTCAGGAATTCTCTGAACTTACACTTCCGAAAAAACAAAAGCCCGGGCTCTGCGCCCGGGCTTTTTCATTTTTCAAAACTGTCCAGTCCGTCTTTAGACGAAATACTAAAGCCGCTGATTTTAGCCGCAGAGAAGCAGGCGTGCTCGTGACAACATCGCTTTCAGGCTTTGGAAACGACCCCACCTGAAAGGGCTATTGCGACAACGCCGATCAGATAAACTGCGGCAACCAGGTGACGATTTCCGGGAAAGCAATCAACAAGCCAATTGCCACGATCTGCAGCAGGACGAATGGCAAGGCACCTTTGTAAATCGATGCTGTCGACAAGGACGCTGGAGCCACACCGCGCAGATAAAACAGCGCGAACCCGAATGGCGGCGTCAGGAAACTTGTCTGTAGGTTCACGCCCACGAGAATTCCAAGCCACACAGGATTGACGTCCATCGCCAAAAGGATCGGCGCCGTGATCGGAATAACAATGAAAATGATCTCGAAGGTGTCGAGGATGAACCCAAGCAAAAACATGATCACCATGACCAGGAGCAGGACCGATATCACCCCCCCTGGCATCGTCGAAAGGAACTCATGCACCAGGGTTTCACCGCCCATCATCCGGAAGACGATCGAAAACACCGCCGCCCCAAACAAAATGATGAACACCATCGACGTCACGGTTGCCGTTGCCATGGCTGTCTCACGAAGAACCGTCAAGCTCATACGTCCACGCATAGAAGCAAGCAGCAAAGCGCCAACCGCGCCGACGGAAGAGGCTTCCGTGGGCGTAGCAATACCGCCCAGGATGGAGCCCAGAACGGCAAGAATAAGGCCGAGGGGTGGAAGCAGCGCAAATACAACTTCACCCGCGAGATGCTTCTTTTCTTCAGCAGGTACAGGTGTTGCCGGACAGGATTTCGGGTCAAAGATAGCCTTGAAAATGACCCATGCCGCGTACAACCCAACGAGCATCAGCCCAGGCATCAATGCACCGGCAAACAAATCACCAACAGACACCGGCGTTGGTGCAAAGTTGCCCTTTTCCATTTGCACCTGAGCGTTGATGTTCGAGAGCATGTCGCCCATGAAGATCAGAACGGTGGAAGGTGGAATAATCTGACCAAGCGTTCCAGAGGCACAAATAACGCCACTGGCAAGCTTCGGATCATACCCGGCGCGCATCATCGCAGGCATGGAAATCAAGCCCATCGTCACGACAGTTGCACCGACAACGCCGGTAGACGCAGCCAGCAGTGCGCCAACCAGAATGACCGACAGTCCAAGGCCGCCACGCAGGTTGCCGAACAGCTTGCCCATGGTCAAAAGCAGCTGTTCTGCGATCTTGGAGCGTTCAAGCGTCACTCCCATGAAGATGAAGAGCGGGACTGCAACCAACACTTCATTGGTCATGTAACCGATGTAACGGTTGGGCAGGCTACCGAAATTGGACGCGTCAAAGACGCCAAACCACATCCCGACACCGCCGAAGAGCAGAGAAACGCCCGCCAATGTGAACGCTACGGGAAAGCCCAGCAGCAAGAAGCCAATAATTCCGACAAACATCAGGCCGGAGAGAAGTTCACCGATCGCTACGGGATCCATCACACGGCCTCCTCTGGTGTATGTTTCTCAGCCGCTTCATAGCTGTAATTCGCAGGTAACAGGTCTTCACGCCCAACCAGCACAAACAAGGAACGGATCAGCATGGCCACTCCTTGCAGTGCGACCAACACCGCGAACAGGATGATGAAAGACTTCAAGACAAAAAGACCGGGCATTCCGCCAACGTTCGCCGAGGCTTCCATGTATTTCCAAGAGCGCGAGACGAAGGTCATTGAATAAGCCAGCACGACCCACATGAACGGCAGTAGAAACACGACAACGCCAATCATGTCGGCGATAGCCTTCTTCTTCTTGCTGGCCTCACCATAAAAAATGTCAACCCGCACATGATCGTCGCGAAACAATGCGTAGGCAGCAACGCCAGTGAACATTGCGCCATTCAGCCAGACATAGAGGTCCTGCATCCAGATAAAGCTGATGGAAAAGAGATACCTTAGGACAACGACCGTAAAACAAGTCACCACGATGCCCAGCGAAAGCCAGGACACCGATTTGCCGACAATGGAATTCACTCCGCATATAATACGAAGCAACGCTGACAACAGCTTCATGAGAGTTTCCTAAGGATAAAATTCCGGGAACAGAACGTAAGGCGCGCTGGAAATCGCATAGATTTCGCAGCGCAGCAAGAGGCAAAGCGCCAAAAAGCCCGACCCTTTTGAAAGATTATTACTCAAACGTCGCTAAGGTCTAAAAATATAAGCACTTGCACTTAGCTATGCTGTTGGCCACGAGAATAGTCTCTCTTAGACAGCAATTGGCGCCGAGATATGCGGATGCGGGTCATAGTCTGTCAGGGTGTAGTCTTCGAATTTGAAAGCAAATAGATCTTTGACATTCGGGTTGAGCGTCATTGTCGGCCAACTGCGCGGAGAACGCTGCAATTGCTCGCGGGCTTGATCGAAGTGATTGGAGTAAAGATGCGCATCACCGAGTGTATGGACGAAGTCTCCGGGTCGCAGGCCGACAACCTGAGCCACCATCATCGTCAACAAAGCGTAAGATGCGATGTTGAACGGTACGCCCAAGAAGACATCTGCTGAACGTTGATATAACTGACAGGACAATTTGCCATCTGCGACATAAAACTGAAACAGGGCGTGACACGGTGGCAGCGCCATCTCCTCGACGAGAGCCGGATTCCAGGCCGATACAATCAAACGGCGGCTTTCCGGATTCTCGCGAAGCATCTTTAACACATTGGTGATCTGATCAATGTGACGGCCATCCGGCGCAGGCCATGAACGCCACTGATATCCGTAAACCGGACCAAGCTCACCGTTTTCATCTGCCCAATCGTCCCAGATCTTCACCCCGTTTTCCTTGAGGTAGGCGATATTCGTATCGCCTGCCAAGAACCATAGAAGCTCATGGATAATGGATCGCAGGTGTAGCTTCTTAGTGGTGAGAAGCGGAAAGCCTTGGGACAGGTCAAATCGCATCTGATGACCAAAGACCGACCGCGTGCCCGTACCCGTACGATCTCCCCGATCAGCGCCTGTTTCCAAAATGGTGCGAACGAGAGAAAGATATTGATCCACGGATTTGTCCTTAGCATTTGCTTGTGGCGGGTCTACGCACTAATTCGAGCGACAGCAATATCCCACGACAAAGGTCGCTCAAGTTTTGCCAATAGGCACCTAGATTCGCAAGCTGGGGTGTAGAGATCGCACAAGAGATCCCCGAATTCCGGCCACTTTGGTTTTTTCATATCAGCCACAGCTATCCCGGTTTTTTAGCCACCGGCCCTTTTCATTGTCGCCTTAGAGGCTTATATCGAGCGTGCTGGTTTTCCAGCTACGGCAATAAATGGTCAGTGAAATAAACCTATCGGACCCGGGGGCGGTAC
>JABXHV010000137.1 GCA_013373445.1 Paracoccaceae bacterium
GATCACCACCATCATGTTCAACTTCATCGGAGCTGCGCTGATGGGGTACTTGCTGGTGGATGTGCTTTCCAAGCCAGGGTCCATGCAGCCGGAAACACGTACATTCGAAGCCGGTGGCCAGCTGCCCTTGCTGCAGTCTCTCCTGCCGGGCAATTTCTTCGGAGCCTCGCAGGTCAACCTGGCGCTGATTATTGCTATTTTGTGCAGCATTGGGGTTTGGATTTTGATCTGGCGTACCCGTCTGGGCTACGAAATCCGGAGCTTTGGAGCCAATCCGACAGCTGCTGTCTACGCCGGGATATCACCGGTCCGGATCATCATCATTACAATGCTCATCTCAGGCGGGCTTTCCGGAATGATGGCATTGAATGAAATAATGGGAGCTCAAAATCGTCTCATCCTCGAATTCGTCGGAGGATACGGCTTTGTTGGCATCGCCGTTGCGTTGATGGGGCGTGCCCATCCTGTCGGAATTGTTTTGGCGGCCATCCTCTTCGGGATGCTATATCAGGGCGGCGCAGAGCTGGCCTTTGAGAAGCCGACGATTTCAAGAGACATGATTGTTGTTATTCAGGGCCTCGTCATTCTCTTCGCGGGCGCCCTTGAATATATGTTCAGGCCATCGCTGGTGCGGCTTTTCGCGCGCCCAAGCCCGGTTTCGGGATAGGAGAGAAGAATGTGGTTTGAAACTCTTATTCTCATCCTTGATTCAACGGTTCGCCTGTCAACGCCGTTGCTTCTGGCCTGTCTAGCCGGGCTCTTTTCTGAGCGATCCGGGGTCGTCGACATCGGTCTTGAGGGCAAGATGCTCGTTGCAGCCTTTGGCTCTGCCGCAGCAGCATATTGGACCGGGAGCGCATGGGTTGGTGTCAGCGTCGGCATGATGGTCGCCGTCATGTTTTCCCTTCTTCACGGCTTCGCCTCCATCACCAATCGCGGCAACCAGATTGTCTCTGCTGTAGCAATCAACTTCCTGGCGGCAGGGCTGACGGCGTTGCTTGGACAGGCCTGGTTCCGTCAAGGTGGCCGAACTCCCTCCCTCTCCAAAGGCGGTCGGTTCGAAAACATCGAACTGCCTTTTGCACAAGAGTTGCGGGACACGCCTGTCATCGGTCCAATCTACTCAGAGCTTTTTTCTGGCCACAACATCCTTGTTTACATCGCTTTCCTCGCCGTACCGCTGACGTGGTGGGTGCTTTTCAAGACCCGTTTCGGGTTGCGGCTGCGCGCCGTGGGGGAAAACCCGGCTGCCGTCGACACAGCTGGTATTTCAGTCACCTGGTTGCGCTATAGAGCCGTCATTATCTGTGGTCTGTTGTGCGGCATCGCCGGCAGCTATTTGTCCATTGCACAATCGGCAGGTTTTGTGAAAGACATGACGGCTGGTCGTGGATACATCGCCCTGGCCGCGTTGATCTTTGCCAAGTGGAAACCGAAGAACGCCATGTTCGCCTGTCTCTTGTTCGGCTTCCTCGATGCCGTTGCCATCCGCCTTGAGGGGCAGTCGATACCAGGCATTGGTGAGGTGCCGGTTCAAGTCTTCCAGGCGCTTCCCTATATTCTCACCGTGGTGCTTCTGGCCGGGTTCATTGGCAAGGCCATCCCGCCAAAAGCCTCAGGGGTTCCCTATCTCAAGGAGCGGTCATGAGTGTGATCGACAATTTGTTCACCGCAGCCAAGTCGGCGCGCGTCAATGCTTATGCCCCTTATTCAGACTTTAAGGTTGGTGCGGCGATTTTGGCGGAAGACGGGACAGTCTTTCCTGGCTGCAATGTTGAAAACGCGGCTTATCCGCAAGGGGTATGCGCCGAGGCTGGTGCCATCAATGCGATGATCCTGGCGGGACAAACACGTATTGCGGAGGTTCTGGTTATTGCCGACGCTGCGCTGTGCACACCATGCGGCGGTTGTCGCCAAAAGCTGAACGAATTCGCTGACCAAAGCGTCAAAGTGCATGTCGCAAACCTCGATGGTGTTCGGCGCACGTTTACTGTGGGCGAGCTGCTGCCCGCCGGATTTGAACTGAATGAAAAGAACTGAGAACAGATGAGTGACATTGGCCAAACGTGCGCCCAGAAAATTCTGGAGGCCCGCCCGGGTACCTATCGTATCGGCATGATCCTCGGCTCGGGACTGGGGTCGCTTGCAGGCGAGGTCGAGGACGCAGTTCGCATTCCCTACACAGACCTTCCGGGCTTTCCTGTTTCAACGGTCACCTCCCACTCCAGCGAAGTGGTGGTCGGGCTTTTGTCCGGCGTGCCGGTTGCCATCCTGTCAGGGCGTGCCCACTTTTATGAAAGTGGGGATCCGTCGGTTATGCGGCCGGCTCTTGAAACACTGAAGGGTCTGGGCTGTGAAATCCTCCTTGCAACAAATGCTGCCGGATCACTGCGCGAAGAAGTTGGTCCGGGAAGCCCCATGCTGATTTCAGATCATATCAATTGGTCGGGTCGGAACCCTTTGATCGGAGAGGAAAGTGAAAGCCGTTTCCTCGATATGAGCACCGCCTATGACGCTGACTTGCGTGCGGCTATGCATAAGGTGGCAGGTCAAACCGGTGAACCTTTGGCAGAAGGTGTCTATATGTGGTTTTCGGGCCCATCTTTTGAAACACCGGCCGAAATCCGCATGGCGAAAACGCTGGGTGCGGATGCTGTGGGCATGTCGACGGTTCCCGAAGTCATCATGGCGCGGTTTCTGGGCATGAAGGTCGCGGCAATGTCGATTATCACCAATTTGGGTGCAGGTCTTCAGGACCACGCCCTGTCACACGATGAAACCAAGGCAGTTGCGCTGACCGGCACAGACCGGATGAAACAGCTGGTGCGCGGCTTTGTGAAGGAAGTAAGCAATGACTGAGCAGGCCGTTATTGAAACAGCTAAACGCGCGCTGGGTCTGATTGACCTGACGGATCTGAACGACGACTGCAGCAGTGCGGACATCGCTGATCTTTGTGCACGCGCGAACACAGCGCACGGACCGGTAGCCGCTGTTTGTGTCTGGCCACGGTTCGTTGCCCAATGCGTCGATGCGCTGCAAGGGACACCGGTGAAGGTCGCGACAGTCGTCAATTTCCCGCATGGCGGCGATGAACTTTTTTCTGTTCTGGAAGAAACGCGCAAGGCTATCCGGGATGGTGCTGACGAGATTGATCTGGTCATGCCTTATGCGGCCTTTATCGGTGGGCGCCGCGGGTATGCGGAAGAAATGATGATCCGCGTCAAAGCAATGATTCCGGAACCTGCGATCCTCAAGGTTATTCTGGAAACGGGAGAGATCGAGGATCCTTTGCTGATTCACGTTGCCTCACAGGTTGCCATTGCTGCAGGTGCTGACTTCATCAAGACTTCGACAGGCAAGGTTTCTGTCAATGCGACTTTGGAGGCCGCAGAAGTGATGCTGACAGTGATTGAGGAAACGCGGCGCGACATGCTCAAGGACGTCGGTTTCAAGCCTGCAGGCGGTATTCGCACCCTCAAAGATGCAGCCGCCTATCTTGTCCTTGCTGATCGCATACTTGGCCAAAACTGGGTTTCAGCTGCAAGTTTCCGCTTTGGTGCAAGTGGTCTGCTGGCAGCTGTGCTTGGCGCGCTTGATGGGTCAGGCGAGACCGCGGGCGAAGGATACTGACATGCTGCCGCAAGAGATCATTCGCAAGAAGCGCGAAGGTGGCTCGCTGACCAGCGAAGAAATTGCGTACTTTGTCGAAGGACTTACCAACGGCAATGTTACGGAAGGCCAGGTCGCAGCGCTTGCGATGGCAGTCTTTTTCAAGGGACTGTCTGTCGATGAGCGAGTTGCGCTGACGCTTTCGATGCGGGACAGCGGCGATGTTCTGGATTGGTCTGACGTAGATGCCCCGATCCTAGACAAGCATTCAACGGGCGGTGTCGGCGACAATGTTTCTCTAATGCTTGCCCCAGCGCTCGCCGCCTGTGGTGCGGCGGTCCCGATGATTTCGGGCCGAGGCCTTGGTCACACTGGCGGAACATTGGACAAGTTCGACAGTATCCCGGGCTACCAGACACAACCCGACAATGAGCTGTTCCGTAAGGTGGTAAAAGAGGTCGGCTGCGCCATCATAGGCCAGACTGGCAATCTGGCGCCTGCCGACAAACGGTTCTACGGTATCCGTGATGTGACAGCGACGGTGGAGAGTATCGACCTCATCACCGCTTCTATCTTGTCCAAGAAACTGGCTGCGGGGCTCGAAGGATTGGTGCTCGACGTGAAATGGGGCACGGGTGCTTTCATGTCCACGCTGGAGGATGCGAGGGCTCTTGCAGAGAGCCTGGTGAAAGTCGCCAATGGTGCTGGCACCAAGACAACCGCCTTGCTGACCGACATGAATGAGCCCTTGGCATCAGCTGCAGGCAATGCGGTTGAAGTGCAAAATGCTGTCGACTTTCTCAAGATGACATTAGTTGATAGCCGTCTCTGGGACGTCACGATCGCTCAAGGCGGAGAGCTGCTGGCGACAGGAGGTTTAGCCGCGACCGCAGAAGAGGGGTGTGACCAGATGCGCACCGCCTTCGAAAGTGGGAAAGCTGCCGAGATATTTGCCCGGATGGTAAGCGCCTTGGGCGGTCCATCTGACTTTATGGAAAAGAGCGAACTGTATCTTGCCAAGGCGCAGTTCACTGCGCCGGTTTATGCGGAAACATCGGGCACGGTAACCCACATTGATGCGCGTGATGTCGGTGTGGCGGTTGTCGCTTTGGGCGGCGGTCGCCGGACAGCAAGCGACGTGATTGATCCTTCAGTCGGACTGACCGAGTTGGCAGGCGTTGGTCACACTGTAGATGCCGAGACTCCGATTTGCTTTGTACACGCGAAAAACGCCGACGACGGCAAGTCGGCGGCAGAAGCCGTGCGCGCGGCGTACCGGATTGGTTCCGCGATGGATGTGGAAGACCGTCCAAGTGTTGTGGAGCGAGTGGCAGTTTAAGGCCGTGCGACCCACCATATAATAAGTGAGGACCGGCGGGCGTCGGAACCTCGGACCGGCAACGACCGGACTGCATTTGAGAGGATGCGCTCATGTCACGAGCTATACTGTGCGTATTGGACAGCTTCGGGATCGGAGGGGCGGAAGACGCGGAGCGGTTTGGCGATCTCGGGTCGGACACCCTGGGCCATATTGCTGAGGCCTGCGCCAATGGCAAGGCAGATCGTGAGGGTTTGCGGTCCGGTCCGCTGAAGCTCCCAAACCTGGAGCGCCTCGGCCTTGGTGCCGCTGCCCGCCTGTCGACCGGTAAAGATGTTCCGGGCCTCGATTTTGATGGCCCCTTCGAAGGTATCCATGGCTATGCTGCCGAAGTCTCCAATGGCAAGGATACGCCATCGGGCCATTGGGAAATTGCAGGTGTTCCGGTGCGGTTTGATTGGGGTTATTTCCCGGACACTGTTCCGGCCTTTCCTGAAGACATGATTGCGAAAATCACACAGGCCGCCGGTATCGGCGGCATCCTGGGTGACAAACATGCTTCCGGCACCGTGATCATCGAAGAGCTGGGCGATGAACATGTGAAAACCGGTTGGCCGATCTTCTATACATCCGCAGATTCCGTTATTCAGATCGCTGCTCACGAGGAGCACTTTGGTCTCGAGCGGCTGTACAGTCTTTGCGAAATCACTCGTAAGTTTGCTGACCCCTACAACATTGGTCGTGTTATTGCGCGGCCGTTTCTGGGCACATCTCCGCAGACTTACAAGCGGACCCCGAACCGCCGCGATTACTCGGTCCTGCCACCAGAACCGACGCTTCTGGATCGCCTCACCGTAGCTGGGCGAAGCGTGATCGGCGTTGGCAAGATTGCAGATATCTTCGCGCATCAAGGCGTCGCCCAAACCCTAAAAGGCGACGGCAACGACCAGCAGTTCGACAAGACCCTGGAGGCGATGGATCTGGCGAAAGACGGTGATCTGGTTTTTGCCAACTTCATTGACTTTGATTCCTTGTACGGACACCGCCGCGATGTCGCGGGATACGCAGCGGCTTTGGAGCATTTTGACAAGCGATTGCCAGAGCTCATTGCGCAGTTGCGCGAGGGGGACCTGATCCTGCTCACCGCGGATCATGGTTGCGATCCGACCTGGCGTGGGACAGACCACACGCGCGAGCACGTTCCGGTCCTGGGAACTGGCCCCGGGATCAACGCTCGGTCGATTGGTGGACGTGCGACTTTCGCAGATATTGGAGAAACCATTGCCGCCCATCTTGGGATCGCACCGGGACTACATGGCAGCAGTTTTCTCTGACATACTGATCCCGTGAATCGGTTTTGCTGATTCCCGGGAGCTCAAAGCGGACCGGAACTCCCGAAATCCTGGACGGTGGAAATTGACTATATGAAAGATTATGTGACTGTCCCGAAAGCTGAGCTTCATTGCCATATTGAAGGTGCAGCGCCGACTTCGCTTGTCCTCAAACAGGCTGAAAAGTACAAGATTGACGTCTCGTCGATTATTGATGGACAGGGCCACTATAAGTGGAACGACTTCACCGGCTTTCTCCTTGCTTATGATCTTGCGAGTTCGGTCTTCAAGACCCCTGCGGACTATGCGCTGCTCAGTGAGACCCACTTTCGTATTCTGGCCGCCGAAGGCGCGATCTATGGAGAGATTTTTATTTCTCCAGACCATGCCCAGGCGTCGGGTCTGTCCTATGCATCCTATGTGGAAGGACTTGCAGCCGGCATCGAGCGGGCCAAGAAAGACACTGGCATTGAAGGTCGCATGATCGCGATTGGCGTCCGGCATTTCGGAGCCAAGGCAGTGGAGCGTGTTGCCAAGGAAGTGGTCGGCAACATGCATCCGCTGGTTACAGGATTCGGCCTGGCAGGAGACGAGCGCGAAGGTCATCCGGCAAATTTCGCCAAGGCGTTTCGCATGGCGGGCGAAGCGGGACTTGGTTTGACTGCGCATGCCGGCGAGTTTGGCGGTTCCGACAGCATTCAGGCCACGTTGGAGTTTTTGCGCGTGAAGCGGCTTGGGCATGGCGTTCGCGCAATAGAAGACAAGTCGATGATCAAGCGCCTGGCTGACGAGAAGATCGTGTTGGAGGTCTGTCCGGGGTCAAACGTTGCGCTCGGGGTGTATTCCGTCTTGCGGTTTCACCCGATCAACATGCTGCGCCGGGAAGGCGTGCTGGTGACGCTGAACTCTGATGACCCGCCTTTCTTTCGCACAACGCTCGGCCGCGAATATTCTGCTGTGAAGAAAACGTTCGGCTGGGGGTTTTCAGATCAGATGCAAATAACCCGAACTGCCATCGATGCGGCTTTTTGTGATAACTCGACCCGCAAACGTTTGCTGGTTCGTCTGGAAAGTGCAGAACACTCAAGCGCAGACGTCGATTGATGGTCATTCACAAGGTCGCATGAGTAGATGGTCTTGAACGATAATAAGACGCAAATGTCGCCCGTAATCGCGCTTCTGTCAGCGGACGAGGTGACCAAGCGGTCACGCGTCCTGTACGAACAGGTTGTGCGGGGCGAAGTCTCCGGCATTTCGGTAGATTTGGAAGCGCTCCGCAAGTTGGGCGAGCGGGTAGCAGCGCAAGTCAGCGCAACGGCTGAAGCAACTGGGCTCCTGCCTTGGGGCCCATGGCGGCATTTCGAAGCTAATGAGGTTGACCGATGGGATGCATTGGCGTCGTCGCGTGGCTTTCAAAGTGCGACCGACATGCTGCAATGTGCTGGAGATCTGGCTATTCTGGCAGCGGTCTCCCAGGTGAGTTTCCCGCAGAGCTGGCGCTATGATGATCCGCTGACTGAAACGCAGCATACCGGTCCCCAAGGTCTCTCACTCGCTGTGTTTGCAATGTTCGGATCAGGCAGCTTTTCAGCTGAACCATCTGATCCCCTCCGAGTTGACGGTCATGCATTGGTGCGCCTCACTGAGGAGGAAATAGCCGCAGGTTTCCAGCTGGACATCACTAACCAAAGAGACTTGGTCGACCAACTCCTGGCGCACTACAAGCGCTTCGGAGAAACCATGGCTCTGCGTCCGGATTGCTTTGAAGTCGATGACGCAACGCGCCCTGGTAACCTCCTTATCAAACTGACTGAAGAACGCGGTCCGACGCAGGTGGCCGTAGTCGATGTGTTTGAGCGTGTGCTTGATGCACTCTCGCCCTTGTGGCACGGCGGTGTGGAGCAGGATGGGGTCGTTCTGGGCGACACCTGGAACGCGCTGGCCCTTCATGTTCCCGGCGATCTTGGCACCCTTTTCCCGTTCCATCTCCCCGCAATCTCTATTGCCAACGCGCTGTTGGAGCCCTTTGCCTGGGCAGGGATCGAGATGACTGGTTTGGCGGATCTGCCTGCTCCATCTGATTTGCAACACCTGGCCTTGATGCTCGATGCGGGTGTGCTCTCGGTTACTGAAAAACAGAATGACTTTGCAGAGCTGGACCCGCTCGACAGAGCTGTGTTGTTGCGCAGCACGGTGCTGCAATTGCTGTCCGAATTGTCAGGCATAACGCGCACGATTTTGGAGGTCGCGGAGGAGGATGTACCTTTGACATGCCTCATTCAAGGCGGCACTTCGCTCGTTGCCACACAGCTCGCAAAAGAAAAACCTGAATTCTACAAGGCAGCGGCAAATTTAATCAGCGTACAGGGTGTTTTTTGGCTACGCTTCGAGGCATAGCAGACATCAGATCAAATTTGTCTATCGGTCCGGTAGGGCCTGAAAAGGAAAGAGAGGGCAGAATGTCCGGAGCCACAGTCGTCAATCATCCGCTCGTGCAGCACAAACTCACAATCATGCGCGACAAGGGAACGTCTACGCAGGGTTTCCGTCGTCTCTTGAGAGAGATCTCATTGCTGCTTTGCTATGAAGTGACCCGTGACCTGCCAGTCGTCAACCAGACGATCGAAACGCCGATTTGTGAAATGCAGTCACCAACGCTAGCGGGCAAGAAGCTGGTGTTTGCCTCCGTTCTGCGGGCCGGTAACGGTCTGCTGGAAGGCATGCTGGATCTCGTGCCATCTGCGCGCGTTGCCCATGTTGGACTTTATCGGGACCCTGAAACACTTACGCCTGTTGAATACTACTTCAAGGCGCCTGAAGATCTCGACGAGCGTTTGGTGATTGTTGTCGACCCAATGCTGGCGACGGCCAACTCCGCTATTGCTGCAGTCGACAAGCTGAAGGAACGCGGTGCGACCAACCTGAGCTTCCTGTGCTTGCTTGCTGCGCCCGAAGGTGTCGCGAAGTTCAATGAAGCGCACCCAGACGTGCCGATCTATACCGCCTCCATCGATCAGAAATTGAATGACCACGGTTACATCGTTCCAGGCCTTGGCGATGCCGGTGACCGGATGTACGGCACAAAATAGGCAGTGGGTGCCTTTGAATTCAATGCGTCTGGGATTTCCGGGCGCATTGTTCTCCTTGTTGGGGTGAGTGCGGATGATAGTCCGTGTCGCATCGAAGCTGGAAGGTTGAGGGCACAATGATCACTGTCTTTGGATCGATAAATCTGGATTTGGTCGTTGCCGTTCGCAAGTTGCCGGGGCCCGGGGAAACGGTAATCGGACGGGATCACCAAGCCTTCGCCGGAGGCAAGGGAGCTAACCAGGCTTTGGCTGCCCGCCGGGCGGGTGCTCCCGTCAGAATGATCGGGGCTGTCGGAAGCGATCCATTCGCAGCGCCGGCTTTAGCAGGTCTTCAAGATGCAGGCGTGGAACTCGGCGCCGTGAGGTCTCTTGAGAGTTCGACTGGCCTTGCTTTTATCGGTGTCGAGGCAAGTGGGGAGAACCAGATTATTGTTGCCAGCGGTGCGAATGCACAGGTGGATGCAGACTGGTTGAAGCCATTTCTGTCTGCGCATGACACTTTGCTGATGCAGGGGGAGGTTCCGGAAGAAGAGCTCATTGAGGCAATTCGGTTGGGACGTCAGGCAGGCGCAAAACTCATTTGGAATCCTGCACCAATCCCTGGGGCGCAATGTGCCCGGCGCGCCACTGATGTCGATGTCCTGGTCGTGAACGAGGGAGAAGCCGCAGAGCTGGCCGTGATTTTGGACTTACCGACAGACCCAAAAGAGTTTGTTGACGCATGCTGCAGAAATGGATTGCTGGTCGTGGTGACCATGGGCGGGAACGGCGTCTATGCCAGCAATGGGCAACAGCAGTTTCGCCTCAAAGCACCTGTGATAGATGTTCGTGATACAACAGGGGCAGGCGATGCGTTTTGTGGAGCGCTCGCAGCTGCAATTGACCGTGGCGAAGAGACTGAAACGGCTTTGAAACAGGCCGTGGCTGCTGGCAGCCTGGCCTGTACCGCAACTGGTGCGCAATCCAGTGCACCTGATGCAGCAGATATCCAGCGGCTCGCCCTCGA
>JABXHV010000003.1 GCA_013373445.1 Paracoccaceae bacterium
AGAACGGCAGGAAGTACCATTCGGGCACAATGTGAGCCGGTGTCACCAGAGGGTTCGCCTCAATGTAGTTGTCCGGATGTCCCATGAAGTTCGGCACATAGAAAGCGAACCACGCAAAGACAATCAGGAACACCACAATCGCGAACAAGTCCTTGATTGTGTAATACGGATGGAAAGGAACAGTATCCTGCTTCGACTTGGGCTGAACACCAGTCGGGTTGTTGTTGCCTGTCGTGTGGAAGGCCCACACATGCAAAATAACAACCCCAACGATCATGAACGGCAGCAAGTAATGCAGTGAGAAGAAACGGTTCAACGTCGGGTTATCAACGGAGAACCCGCCCCAAAGCAACGTCTTGATTGCGTCACCTACAACAGGGATCGCAGAAAACAGGTTCGTGATAACGGTCGCGCCCCAGAAGGACATCTGCCCCCATGGCAACACATATCCCATGAACGCGGTTCCCATCATCAAAAGGAAGATGATGACGCCCAAAATCCAGGAGATCTCACGTGGTGCCTTGTACGAGCCATAGTAGAGACCGCGGAAAATATGAATATAGACCGCAATGAAGAACATCGACGCCCCATTGGCGTGCAGATAGCGCAGCATCCAGCCGAAGTTCACATCACGCATGATGTGTTCAACGCTGTCGAAGGCCAAAGATGTATGCGGTGTGTAATGCATCGCCAGGACAACCCCGGTGATGATCTGAGCTACCAGTGCAAACGCGAGAATACCGCCGAATGTCCACCAGTAGTTCAAGTTCTTGGGCGTCGGAAAATCGACAAAAGACCCGCGCACAAGCGAAATTACTGGCAAACGGCTCTCAAGCCATTTTGCAGCGGCGCTTTGCGGAACGTAATTGGAATGTCCTGACATGCCTCCCCTTCCTTCTCTTTAGCCGATCTTCACGGTCGTGTCAGACACGAACTCAAAAGGCGGCACGAGCAGGTTCTCTGGCGCGGGTCCTTTGCGGATACGCCCTGCAGTGTCGTAATGAGATCCATGACATGGGCAGAACCACCCACCAAAGTCACCAGAATCGCCGAGTGGAACACAGCCGAGGTGGGTACAGATACCCACCTGAATCAGCCAATTTTCCTTGCCTTCAACAGCACGATTTTCATCGGTTGCTTCAGCATCGCTGGCGAGATTGGAGTTCCGTGCATTACGGTCTGGGAGGTTGTCGAGCGGAACACTCTTCGCCTCTTCAATTTCTTTTGCACTGCGATTACGGATGAATACCGGCTTTCCGCGCCACTTTACAGTGATGGACTGTCCTTCTTCGACAGCAGAAATATCCACCTCGATTGAAGCCAGAGCCAATGCGGATGCATCAGGGTTCATCTGATCGATAAGGGGCCATACGACACCCCCTACGGCGACAGCGCCAACGGCACCTGTCGCAATATAAATAAATTCACGGCGTGTCGGTTCCGCCGAATCCAAGTCAGTCAAGATCGCGTCCTCTCGTACCTGTTCAACCAGCAACGAGCCCCCCCAGGCGACAAATTTGACCCGCTAAATCAGCATTGGATCAAGCGACGCCGAGTCCTCCCAGCCACTCTGTGCATAAACTGCACGGTTAAAACGGCAGTTTTTTTTGTTACATTGATCCAACGACTTGTCCAGATGCGAATGGTTATTTCCTGCACAATGTGGAAGAGAATAATCAATTTATGCACCCTCCTTATTTAATAGATGCCCGGAGCCACTGGCAAAAACGCTTTGGTAAGCGGCTTTGACCTATTGCAAAGCGAGTGAAAAAGAACTGTTACAATTCGCTTTTGGTGTCGATGAAACCACCAGATTGGTGGGACCAGAGCTGCGCATAGATGCCCTTGTGGGCCAACAAATCCTGATGTTTGCCGTTCTCCACCACCTGCCCCTTGTCCAGAACAACCAGCCGATCGAGCGCCGCGATCGTTGACAAACGGTGCGCAATCGCGATCACAGTCTTCCCCTCCATCAAGTCAAAGAGGCTCTCCTGGATCGCGACTTCCACCTCGGAATCAAGCGCCGAAGTCGCTTCATCCATGATCAGGATCGGCGCATTCTTCAAGAGCACGCGCGCAATCGCGATCCGCTGGCGCTGACCGCCCGATAATTTGACACCGCGCTCTCCGACATGGGCATCAAGACCGCGTCGCCCGGTCGGGTCACTCAAGTCTTGAACGAACTCCAGCGCATGCGCTTTTCTAAGCGCCTCTTCCACTTGCTCGCGCGTCGCCCCGTTCAAACCATAAGACACGTTTTCGAAAATAGAACGGTGCAACAACGATGTGTCTTGTGTCACGACCCCGATGTTCTGGCGCAAGCTCTCCTGGCTGACCTTCGAAACGTCCTGCCCATCGATCAGGATGCGGCCACCTTCGACATCGTAAAAACGCAGAAGCAGGTTCACCAACGTCGATTTGCCGGCACCCGAACGACCAATCAGGCCGATTTTCTCACCTGCACCAATTTTCAAGTTCAGCCCGTCAATGACACCTTGCTTCTTGCCGTAGTGAAACCGCAGGTCTTCGAAAACAAGCTCACCGCTGCTGACCGTCAAGGCACTGGCATCAGGCGTGTCCTCAACCACACGCTCCCGGGAAATCGTGGTGATCCCGTCCTGAACAGTACCAACGTTTTCAAACATCCCGGACAACTCCCAAAGAATCCATTGAGACATTCCCTGCAAACGCAGGACAAGGGCCACCGCAATCGCAATATCGCCAGTCGTCAGACTGTCGTTTTGCCAAAGCACGATCGATAGCGCAGCGACCGAAAACAGCAGCAGCATGTTGATGACGGTCAGGGACAGATTGATGAGCGTTACATATCGCATCTGCATATAAGCAGACTTCAGGAAGCCCATCATCGAACCGCGCGCATAGTTCTCCTCACGCGAGGCATGGGAAAACAGCTTAACCGTGGAAATGTTTGTATAGGCGTCAACCACATGGCCAGTCATCAGCGAGCGCGCATCCGCCTGAATCTTCGACACCTGCTGAATACGTGGAATGAACACCCAGATCGCCGACAGATAAGCGATGAACCACAAGACGAGCGGCAAACTCAAAAGCAGGTTCGCATTGCCAACAGCGAAAACCGCAGCACTGAAATAGACGAGCACATAAACCAGAATGTCGAAAACACGAGTCACGACTTCTCGCACCGACAACGCGGTTTGCATCAGTTTGTTGGCAATCCGGCCAGCAA
>JABXHV010000179.1 GCA_013373445.1 Paracoccaceae bacterium
GACATCGGCGCCATCGTGCAGCCGTCCGGCGGCACCAGTGCCTACCTGCCGTTGGTGGACTCGGGAGAGCTCGACTTTGGAATCGCCAACGTCATTGAATCTGGCCAAGCTGCGGCAGGTGAGGCCGGCTTCGAAGGCCACCAGCTCAAGAACCTGCGGGCTGTTTCAGTGCTGTTCCCGTTTCGGGTGGGCCTCTTCGTGCGCGAAGACAGTGGCATAGAGACGATCGCCGACCTCAAGGGCAAGCGCATCGCCTATGGCTTTACCAACCAGGTGACGCTGAAGAAGGTCGTGGACGCAATACTGGCGACCGGTGACGTGAAAGAGGGTGACTTCACCCCCGTCATGGTGCCGACCGTCGTGCGTGGCATGGACGATTTCTCTGCTGGCAAGGCCGATGCCGCCTTCTTCGCCATCGGCGGCAGCAAGATCGCCGAGGTCGAGGCCTCGGTCGGTGCGCTTCGCTTCCTGCCGGTCCCGACAGACGCCGAGGCCGAAAAGCGCCTGAAGGCCGAAATCCCAGCGGCCTATGTGGCGATGGTGGAGCCGGCGCCCGACCTGGTCGGCATCAGCGAACCGACGCCGAGCGTTGCCTACGACTATGTTCTGCTCGCCGGCGCCCACGTGCCGGAGGAGAATGTCGCCGCTGTGGTCAAGGTGATGCACGATAACCCCGACGAGCTTACGGCCACGTTCGCACGCTTTGATGCCTTCGATCCCGACCAGATGCTCAAGGACCTTCCGATCGAATATCACGACGGCGCGAAGAAGGCCTATGAGGAACTGGGCCAGTAACTGCCGGCCTCCTCGAACGTATCGGCCACGGTGCAGCGCCGTGGCCGCCTTATCGCCCTAGGATTAAGACATGACCGACACCAACACGCACTCGGACCCGGAAGAGGGGCACGCAGGGCAACACGCCCCCGTCGCAAACGCTCTCGCGGCGCTGATGACCCTCACGGCGGTGCTCTATGCGATCGACCTGCCTCAACGGCTCGGTTTCGCGCCGTTCACCGAGCAATACGTCGCAGTCATCCTCTCTTTCGTGCTGCCGCTGGTCTATCTCGCCAACCCGCGCTTTCACGGCCCCCTGGTCTGGCTTGACCGACTGGCCGCGTTCATCGGATTCGCCGCGTGCTGGTACGTCGCGATCCGCTATCCCGTCTTCGTCTACGAGCTCGTCTACAAGCCAGTCGACGGGCTGATCGTCGCTGCTCTGCTCGTGGTGCTGATGGTCGAGGCGGTGCGCCGCGTCACGGGCCTGGGCCTGACCATCATCATCGTGGCCTTTATCCTCTACGCGCTCGTCGGCCATCTCCTGCCGTTTGGCGTGTCGCGGCAGATCCTGCCCGACCGGCTTTTCATCTACCTGGCGATGGACACGAATGCGATGATAGGCCTGCCGCTGATGGTGGCATCGACGGTCGTGTTCGCCTTCATCTTCATGGGCACGATCCTCGCCCGCTGCGGGGGCGGGGCCTTCTTCAACGACCTGGCGCTGGCGCTGGTCGGACGCACGCGCGGCGGCTCGGCCAAGATCGCGGTCGTCTCCTCCTTCCTGTTCGGGAGCGTGTCGGGCAGCGCGGTGGCGAACGTCGTCGCCTCCGGCGTGGTCACCATCCCTCTCATGAAGCGCGCGGGATACAAGGCCCACATGGCGGCTGCGACAGAGGCGCTCGCCTCGACCGGAGGCCAGCTCGCGCCGCCGATCATGGGCGCCGCGGCCTTCCTGATGGCCGAGTTCCTTGAGATCCCCTACATGACCGTGGCCAGCGCGGCCCTGCTGCCGGCGGCGCTCTACTACCTGGCGGTCTTCACCCAGGTCGACCTGATCGCGGCGCGTGACAAGATCGCCCCGGTGGAGAACGACACGCTGACCACCCGCCAGGTCCTGAAGGAAGGCTGGCACTTCGTGGTGCCCTTCGCCGTCCTGCTGGCCGCGCTTTTCGTCTGGCGGATGGATCCGGAGCAATCGGCGCTGCTGGCCTCTGTTGCCATCGTGGCGGTGGGCTTCCTGCGCGGCTATCGCGGAGACCGCCTGACCCTTCGCACACTGGGCAAGGTTTTTGTCGATACCGGCAATTCCATGATCAGCCTGATCTTGGTGGTAGCTGCAGCCGGTTTCGTCATCGGCATCCTGAACATCACGGGCCTGGGCTTTGCCCTGACGCTGGTGCTGGTGGATTCCGTGGGCAGCAACATCGTCCTGCTTCTGCTGGTCTCTGCGGTGATCTGCATCGTGCTGGGCATGGGGATGCCGACCTCCGGCGTTTACGTGCTGCTGGCCGCGCTGGTCGCCCCCAGCCTGGTCGAGGCCGGGATCACCCCGATCGCCGCTCATATGTTCATCCTCTACTTCGGGATGATGTCGATGATCACGCCACCGGTGGCGCTGGCCTCTTTCGCGGCGGCCACGATCACCAAGGACGATCCGCTGGGCACCGGCGTGGCCTCCATGCGGGTGGGCTGGGCGGCCTTCATCCTGCCCTTCCTCTTCGTCGCCACACCGGCGCTGCTGATGGACGGGACCTGGGTACAGATCGCCGTCAACCTGGCGCTGTCGGCCCTGGCCATCGTGGCGATCACCGCCGGGATCGTGGGCTACTGGGCCGGGCCGCTCAGCACCGTGCTGCGGCTGCTGGTCGGCGTGCTGGGCTTCTTCGCGTTGCCGCTGGGCTTCCTGCCCGCGGGCGACACGATCCATTTCATCGCGGCCGGGCTGACCATCGCACTTGCCGTCTTCCTGTCCCTTCGGGGCAGATCCCGACATGAGTTCACCAAGGGAGGATACCACTCATGAACATCAACAAGACAAACCTTGTCGCCGCAGCTGTCCTGGGCTTCGGCCTGGCGGGCGCTGC
>JABXHV010000036.1 GCA_013373445.1 Paracoccaceae bacterium
CCATAGAGGTACCCCTCCTCACCATCAGCGTTTCTGGCAAAGGACTCTGATGAAATAAAAGCCTCATTGTCCCTCTTGGGAGAAACTGAGGGTATTCAGGGTTGTGGTCGCTCCTCGCCAACATTAAAATTGAAGACATTTTCTTGGTGACAACACCAACAAAGGCCTATTTTTGATCTATGTCTGATCACGCCTTTCTTTCCGAGTTTATAAAAGAACCACTATACCTTATTAAAGATGAAGGTGTAAGGGTTAAGGAGAAAGAGACGAGTGTTCAGGGAGAAATAGCAGAGCCAACAGCCTATCCGCCAGCTGAAGCTGAGGCACCTGCGGTAGTGGAAGAACCTAAAGCTAAAGTAGTACTGAAACCAGTACCCACTTCAGGCCAAAACCTCAAGGGTTGTATTATTCTGGTGAACTGGCAAAATGGAGAAGTAGCTGAAGAAAAAGAACTGCTGCTTAAAATCATGAGCTCCGTAAAAAGAACTGAGCAAGATGTACTGATTGCACAAGCTTCAGGCACCTCTGAAGAGCAAATTGAAGCCCTATTAGCCGAGCAAAACCACAAGCAGGTGTTGGATTTTGGCACAGGCAAGCTTCCGGAGCTCTCCAAATCCGACTTCTATCAAATCACTGCTGAAGGACCCAAAAAGTACCTTAAGGCCCATCCACTTGCAGAGATCAGCACAGATGTAGAGAAAAAGAAAGCCCTTTGGAAAGGGCTTCAGGAGATGTTTCTTTAGCTAAAGGAGTTCGTAGTCTAACTTCTCTCAATTCTTAATTGACAATTAATAGTTGGTAATTGAATTTCGCCAAAGGTTCAATATTTTTTATTATATTCTGGACTATTCAGTAACCTATACATAAACATTTTGGCAAACCTATCCGAGTCATTTCAAAAATCATTAGCACTATATGATGAAGGAGAATATAGAAAAGCCTTGGGGGGCTTCCTACTCTGCAAAACCTATAAATATAATCAACCTCCAACCTCAACTAATATCTTCCTATGCCACATGCAGCTTGGTGAGTTGGCTCATAAAAAAAATGATCTTAAAATAGCTACCGTAGAATACACCAAAGCTCTAATGGAGTTTCGGTCAATCAAGTCCAAATATAATATCAAAGAGCAGTACCTCAGGTCTTATGCCTATGTAGAGTATCAATTGGCCAAAATTAACAATCCAAGAGCATTCATTGACTTATTCTTTTTTGTGAATGAGAGGTATGTTATTTCATCAGAACCTCACTACATAGAATTCATCAATTCTATTTTATCAAATATTGCAGACCGACTTAGCAATGACCTTTACCTGGAAATGTTTCATGAAAAAATTAAGAAACAAATCCGAAGCGGGCAATATAAAACGATTTATCTGGATTTAGCTGAAGCTAATATTGTAGCCGAAAAATCTATATTACTGAAGGACAAAAAGCTTTTTGAGGAAGCACAAACACGCTACAATCAATACTTTATTGATAAAGGAGAGCATGACGGTCCCGAACATCACAAATATCACGGGCTACTTTTAGCTAGATTCGGAAGCGCATGTAATAAAGGTAAAATGGTTGATAAAGGAATCCGTTTTTTACTTGGAGCTTCTAAGAAATTTCCAAAAATTAATGATAAAGTAATAAAGACTTTCCGAAAGGCAAGAAACTATGCTTATAAGTATAAGTTATCTTATGGAGCCATACTAATTTTAGGCTTTGGTGGTTTGATATATTATGGTCTGAATGATCTTCACTCCTTTGTAAAAGGACTCATTCTATATTTAATGTTAATCTTACTTTGGAAAATTGGCCGGCATGGCGGTAGAATTTATGAAAGAATTGAACCGTTGAGAACAAAAACCTCCAAGTCTGATAAAAAAAGAAGGGCTTATAAAAAAATCTATTATCGACTCTTGCTAAGAATCATACCATCTACATTAGTCATGTTAGCTTGTGCAACTTTCATGGGGCTTGTAGCTTATTCAGCCGATTATAGAATTGAATATATAGCCTTATATTCAGTCATTGGTATTATTCCCTTTGGTCTTGGTTTTGACAATACCTGTTTGTATCCCAAGTTTTTATATTCTGAAGACAAATGAAGCGATATTTCCCACTAGTTTTTCTATATCTACTAAGTGCCTGTGTTACCAATAGCCAGGAACAAGAGGTTAAAAATTTGAGTTATATTATATTACCTGAGCTAGACCAATTGGTAAAGCAATCTGTGATTAAAGTGATAAGTGATACCACTGCAGAAAATGGAGAATGGGCCTGGGATATCAAGCGTGGATATAAGAACAATGAATATGAGGTTCACTACGGTTTTAGAGTGAATCACTCTTTTGGCGAGAAGTTTCTGAATGGTATTAAAGAAGACCTCTCTGAAAAAGCTACATTTGGTCTGGTTAAATATGTACCCAGTGATCCTGATCAGATTTTCGGTGTGCACTTCATTGCTAACCTAAAGACCCGAACCATAAGACCTCTCAATTAAGTCTTCAGAAGGGTTGATTGATTAAAACCTGACTATCTTATAAACCAATCCTCCCTCTTAATTTTTGATCTGCCAATTGTTAAGTCGTTATTGAATCAAAACCCATCACTCTGCCGATAAGCTTCAATCACAGCTAGCTCTCCTGCTTTGCCGCTTTGTGAGTTGCCGTGTTCCATGCCTACTACTCCGCTAAAGCCTTTACTGTGGATATGCTTAAACACGTTGAGGTAATTGATCTCTCCCGTGGTGGGCTCTTTACGGCCCGGGTTATCC
>JABXHV010000044.1 GCA_013373445.1 Paracoccaceae bacterium
CGGCATGGATTGCAGGGTCAAGCCCTGCAATGACGGAGAGGAGGAGAGCGACGTCGCAGCTCGTTTCTCTTGTGCCGAGCTACACCCACCGCCGTCATCCCGGACCTGATCTGGGGCAAGGCTCCCGGATCAAGTCGGGGATGACCGCCAAAGGGAAGGCGCGTCCAGTCGCTCAAGATGTGAGTGTTTTGTCATGCTGCATTGCGCCACAGCGAGAGGCGCAATAGCCTGAGGCGTGCCGTGCCGATTTTGAGAGTGAGTTTTCATGACCCAGCCGTTTCGTGTCGATGTGTTTTCCGCCAAACCCTATGATGAGACCTTTTTGAGCGAGGCAGCCAAGGCAGCCGGGGTGGCTCTGGGCGCGCAAGAGCACATTCCAGGTGGCCAGCTGGAGATCGTCTTTCACCCAGTGCATCTGAGTGCGCGCACCGCGGAACTGGCGCTCGGGGCAGGGGCTGTCTGTGCCTTTGTCAATGACGACCTGTCGTCAGATGTTCTTGAGGCCTTGAGTGCACTGGACGTCAAGCTGATTGCCCTCAGATGCGCCGGGTTCAACCATGTTGATCTGGAATGCGCGCGCAAGCTGGACCTGCCCATATGCCGGGTGCCGGCCTATTCCCCCCATGCCGTGGCCGAACATACTGTGGCGCTGATGATGACGCTGAACCGCAGCACCCACCGCGCTTTCAACCGGGTCAGGGAGGGCAATTTCGCGCTGGATGGGTTGATGGGCTTTGATCTGCACGGCAAGACCGTCGGCATTGTCGGCACCGGCCTGATTGGTCAGGTTCTGGCCAGGATCATGACTGGTTTTGGCTGCAAAATTCTGGCCTTTGATCCGGTGCCCAATGAGGAATGCGAGGCCTTGGGAGTGGACTATGTCAGCTTCAACGCTCTGATTGAGCAAGCCGATATCATTTCCCTGCAATGTCCGCTGACCCACAAGACCCGGCATCTGATTGACGAGGCCGCGATCAACCGAATGAAGCCCGGGGTGATGCTGATCAACACCTCGCGCGGCGCGGTGATCGACACGTCTGCTGTCGTGCGCGGTCTGAAGAGCGGACAGATCGGCGCTCTGGGGCTGGATGTCTACGAGGAAGAAAGCGAACTTTTCTTTGAAGACCTGTCGAATGAGATCATTCCCGACGACCTGTTTGCCCGGTTGCTGACCTTCCCCAATGTGATTGTCACCGGCCATCAGGGGTTCTTTACCAGTGAAGCCCTGCGCGCCATTGCCGACGTCACGATCAAGAACATCACAGACTATCTGGAAAATGGGGCACCGACCTATCCGGTGAGCTGATCCAAGGGCCCCCGCACCCCCTGAGGCCTAGCCGGGAACTGCGGGCAGCGGGCGGGAGGTGTCCGGCTCTTCATGCACGAAGGAAATCTGCAGACTGGCGGAGCGTTCGGCGCTTTCTTGCGGAAGAACGTCAAAGGCGTCTGGCAGCTCGACCGGAACACCGTAAGCGTTCAGGGCATCGACGAAATCGCGATAGCGACCCACCGGCAAGGTCATCCGGGTGGTGCTCATCTTGTTGGAGTAAAGCTGGACGTCTTCGACCCAACCATCCAGCGCGCCAATCTGGTCGACGACAAAACGGCCCACTTCAAAGCGGTTCTTGCGTGTGGCAGCTTGCATCTGGATAAGGCGTTTCATGGCATCGTCCCAAGGTTCGTGAGGGTTCTGGTTGACTGCCTGCGCCCTGAATCTAGGAAATTCCGCGCTTCGGAACAAGGGCCGAACAAGAATGCTCCAGGCAGAATGCAGGCATAAGGCAGACAGAAGACAGGCAGTACGACCGAGCTGCCTTAATGCTGTCACCCTTGGCCTTGAAAAAAGTCTTGCGTGGTCATTGTTTTACGTTGTTTGTGACGCGCAAACAGTTTAATCGCCGCTTTCAATTCTTGGTGCCGTGCTCGGGCACGCACATGCCGCAAGCTGCAAGGCCTGGAGGGGAATACATATGATCCCGACACCCTATTATCTCATCGACAAGTCGAAGCTTTTGCCAAATATGGAAAAGATCGCGCTTTTGCGTGAGACATCCGGCGCGAAGGCCTTGCTGGCGCTGAAGTGCTTTGCCTCCTGGTCGGTGTTTGATTTCATGAGCGAATACATGGACGGCACCACGTCCTCGTCGCTGTTCGAGGTCAAATTGGGCCACGAGAAATTTCCAGGTGAAACCCACGCCTATTCGGTCGCCTATGCGGATGATGAAATCGACGAGGTGATTGCCTCTTCCGACAAGATCATCTTCAACACCATCGGTCAGTTGAAGCGTTTTGATGGCCAGTCAGAAAATCATGTGCGCGGTCTGCGGGTCAATCCGGGCGTCTCCACCTCCGAATTTGATCTGGCTGATCCGGCGCGGCCCTTTTCGCGTCTGGGTGAACATGATCCGGAGACCATCGCCAGCGTGCGCGATCAGATTTCCGGTTTCATGTTTCACAACAACTGCGAGAACGACGATTTCGACCGCTTTGACGCAATGCTCTCGCACATCGAGCAGCGCTTCGGCTTTTTGATCCGTGACATGAAATGGATCAGCCTGGGCGGCGGTATCCATTTTACCGGTGAGGATTATCCGCTGGAAAAATTCGCCGAGCGGCTGAAGCGTTTTGCCGGTGAGAACGAGGTTCAGGTCTATCTGGAGCCGGGGGAAGCTGCGATCACCGGATCGACGACGCTGGAAGTCTCCGTGCTCGATACGCTCCACAATGGCAAGAACCTGGCCATCGTCGACAGTTCCATCGAGGCGCATATGCTCGATTTGCTGATTTACCGCGAAAGCGCCAAGATGGTGCCCGATGAAGGGCCGGAAGACTGGATGATCTGCGGGAAATCCTGTCTGGCTGGCGACATTTTCGGCGAATTCAAGTTTCCCGAGCCAATCCGCCCGGGAGATCGTCTGTCGATCCAGGATGCGGCCGGTTATACAATGGTCAAAAAGAACTGGTTCAATGGTGTGAAAATGCCGTCGATCGCTGTTAAGGAACTGGACGGAACGACCAATCTGGTGCGTTCTTTCGATTATCAGGATTTTGCATCCGCATTGTCCTGACCCCCATCTGTCACGGCGCGCTGCGCCGTGAACCGCAGGCGGTCCCGCTCTGCGTTGAACCGGTCCGACCCCTCACGGGGCTGGGCCAGATTACCCTGACCCAAGGAGGACTATGGGCCATATGAAACGGAATGTATTGATCATCGGCGCCGGTGGCGTCGCGCAGGTAACTGCCCATAAATGCGCGCAGAACAACGACCTGCTCGGCGATATTCACATCGCTTCGCGTACCAAGGCAAAGTGTGAACAGATCATCGATAGCATCGGTGAAAAAGGCAGCATGAAGGTCGATGGCGTTCTCAAGGCCCACGCCCTCAACGCAATGGATACGGCAGCAGTAGCCGCCCTGATCCGCGAAACCGGTTGTGAGATTGTCATCAACGTCGGGTCCGCCTTCGTCAACATGTATGTGCTGGAAGCCTGCATGGAGACCGGCGCTGCCTATATGGACACAGCCATTCACGAGGATCCGGCCAAGATCTGCGAAACCCCGCCGTGGTATGCCAACTACGAGTGGAAGCGCCGCGAAGAATGCGCCAAGAAGGGCGTCACCGCCATCTTGGGTGTCGGCTTTGATCCGGGCGTCGTCAACGCCTTCGCCAAGCTGGCCATCGACGACTATGTGTCCGAGCCGAGCGAGATCGACATCGTCGACATCAATGCCGGTGATCACGGCCGCTGGTTCTCGACCAACTTCGATCCGGAAATCAATTTCCGCGAGTTCACCGGCACTGTCTACTCCTGGCAGAAGGGTCAGTGGCAGGAAAACAAGATGTTCGAGATCGGCAAGAAATGGGACCTTCCCGTCGTCGGCGAACAGCAGGCCTATATGACCGGCCACGACGAAGTGCATTCGCTGGCTACCAATTATCCGGACGCCGACGTGCGCTTCTGGATGGGCTTTGGCGATCACTACATCAACGTCTTTACGGTGCTGAAAAACCTCGGTCTTCTGTCCGAGCAACCGGTCAAGACCGCAGAAGGTCTGGAAGTCGTGCCGCTGAAGGTGGTCAAGGCGGTTCTGCCTGATCCGTCTTCGCTCGCCCCCGATTACACCGGCAAGACCTGCATTGGCACGCTGGTCAAGGGCAAGACGGACGGCAACGACGCGGAGGTCTTCATCTTCAACGTGGCCGACCACAAGGAAGCCTAC
>JABXHV010000191.1 GCA_013373445.1 Paracoccaceae bacterium
ACAAGGATCACATCTTCCTGCATCTGGATCACCTTGATCCGGCACTTCTGGCAGAGCGTCTTCCAGGTATTTCTGAATCGGCCCGCATTTTTGCCGGTGTTGATGTGACCAAGGAGCCGATCCCGGTTCTGCCAACGGTTCACTACAACATGGGCGGCATTCCAACCAACTATTGGGGTGAAGTGCTTAATGCGGATGGCGACAATCCGGACCGCATCCAGCCAGGCCTGATGGCCGTTGGTGAAGCCGGTTGTGCCTCGGTTCACGGTGCCAACCGTCTGGGCTCCAACTCCCTGATCGACCTCGTGGTCTTTGGCCGCGCTGCAGCGATCCGGGCGAAGGAAGTCATTGACGCTGATGCGCCGATCCCGACACCGAATGAAGCTTCCTGTGACAAGATCATGGCGCGCTTTGACCGTTTGCGGAATGCTGACGGATCAACGCCAACGGCCGATCTGCGCGACAAGATGCAACGTGCCATGCAGGATGATGCGGCTGTGTTCCGGACCCAGGAAAGCCTGGAAAACGGTTGCAAGCGCATGAGCGAGATCTGGGGCGAGATGAAGGACGTGAAGGTCACAGACCGGTCCTTGATCTGGAACTCCGATCTGGTGGAAACGCTTGAGCTTGAAAACCTGATGGCCAACGCAATCACCACTGTTTACGGCGCTGAGGCCCGTAAGGAATCACGTGGCGCACACGCCCGTGAGGACTTCAAGGATGGTCCTTTCGGTGGTCGTAATGATGAAGAATGGCGCAAGCACACCCTGTCCTGGGTTGGCGACAACGGCGATGTGACGCTGGACTACCGTCCGGTTGTTCTTGATCCGTTGACCAAACAGGAAGACGGCGGGATCGATATGAGCAAGATCGCTCCCAAGGCGCGCGTCTACTAAGGTTGAGGGCGGGGCAACCCGCCTGACTTGAACAGCTTCCCGGGTTTTCCGGGAAGCATCGGCACCGGCGAAAACGTCGATGCTCATTGGATTTCACGACGATCAGGCCATGGGCCAGGTTGTCGCACAGTGGCCCGGACGCAAACTTGAGGGCCCAACTGCGGAGCGATGAAAAATGGTTCAGCTGACGCTTCCCCGGAACTCCCAGGTGACGGAGGGCAAAGTCTGGCCGAAGCCGGATGGCGCGACCAACTTCAGGGAATACCGGATCTACCGCTGGAACCCGGATGATGGCCGCAACCCGCGCGTCGACACATACTTTGTGGACACCGACGACTGTGGCCCGATGGTTCTCGACGGCCTGATCTACATCAAGAACAAGGTCGACCCGACCCTGACATTCCGTCGCTCATGCCGCGAAGGGATCTGCGGATCCTGCGCCATGAACATCGACGGCACCAACACGCTGGCCTGTACCAAGGGCACGGATGAGGTTGCAGGCGACGTGGTCAAGATCTACCCGCTGCCACACATGCCGGTGGTCAAGGATCTGGTTCCTGATCTGACACGCTTTTATGCCCAGCACCGCTCGATTGAGCCGTGGCTCAAGACGGTCTCTCCGGAGCCGCAGCAGGAATGGCGTCAGTCGCATGAGGACCGTTCCAAGCTGGATGGCCTTTATGAATGTATCCTGTGTGCCTGCTGCTCGACATCCTGCCCGTCGTATTGGTGGAATGGCGACCGCTACCTCGGTCCTGCGGTTCTTCTTCAGGCCTATCGCTGGCTGATCGACTCGCGCGATGAGGCAACCGGTGAACGCCTCGACAACCTCGAAGATCCGTTCCGCCTCTACCGCTGCCACACGATCATGAACTGTTCGCAGGCGTGCCCGAAGGGTCTGAACCCGGCCAAGGCGATTGCCGAAATCAAGAAGATGCTGGTCGAACGCCGCGTCTGAGTTTCAGGCGTCTATGCAGTTGTCATCTTAAAAAGGCCGTCTCCAGGGACGGCCTTTTTGTTTGAAGTGCTTGCGTGATTTCTCAGTCAGCCCGTTCATCGAGATCCGCCGCCTCCGAAGGCTTTAAAGGTGCGCTGATCTCATATCCCCCCAGACCGCCGTATCCGCCTGTCCTCCAGGTGTAATCGGCAGCCGAAGACTCAACTGGGTCGATCGTCCCAGTTCCATTTGGCAGCGCGTCCGGATCCTCCTGCGAAAACAGTGATGGGAACCGGTCTTTGAGGTAGTGTTTAGATCTCACAGATACATGAGCGTAGTATGTGTGATCTTGTTCGACGGCGGATCGATGAACGTCTTGCCAGAGCTCCCCGGCCTCCATCGCGGCCTGGTCTTTCAAGGAGCTGTCTGTCGGGTCGATGAGCCGGGCCCGTTGGTCGGCTGCATAGGCAAGAATATAGAGGGCGTGAAGGTCGTCAGGCCAAGCCTCGCGATGATACCTTGCAAGGTTATAGGCCTGCTCGGCATAGTCCAAACGATCAGTGTGCGTCGCCAGATTGTTGAGGGCGACAATCGTTGAGCTTAGGAGGTATGACGCATTAAAAGGATAGACTTCCTCTGCCCTGTCTATAGCGCTTATGAGCTTGGCGATATAGGTGTCAGCCAATTGTTGATCAGGCGCCTTTCTTGCTGCGATGCTGACGAGGTCGCTAAAGTTTTCAGCGAGTCTCAAGTCAAAACGCAGGCCATGTCGGCCATAGGTCCGTTCCAAGGCAGGGAGAAGCTTTTCAACGAGAGCCCATGCCCGATCAAAGTAGAGCGTGGCATCAGGATCTTCCAGATTGCCAGCAGCAGTCGCCAATTGATTTGCGAATCGGAAGTTGTTGGTATCGAGAACCAGCTTCAACGGCGAGGGTCGATCAGCCCTACTTGCTCTGTCTACCGATGCCAGCGACTTCCTTTTCATCGTCAAGTCACCTTTTAAATCTGCCTCAGAGAAAATCACGGTGCATACCCTCAACACCAGCAAGGCCTGCGCTTCGAGGTCGAGCGTGGCTTGAAGATCGGGAAGCCTGTCCAGCACTGAATCGGGTGTTTCTATCGGGCTCCCAAGACTTGAGAACAGATCCAGCCAGCCTGCTTTGCCGTTATGGTTGCTCACATGCAGCAGAAGCGCTTTCGCGGCAAGGCCTCGTTTCAGGGCCAAGGCATTGCCATCCCCTGAAGACTGTTCACCCATCAGCTGTTTGGTAAGGGTAACGGCATGGCCGTTGAAGTCCTCCACAGCCGTCTGGGCTTGATTGACGGCGGCGTCAAATTTCTCAGGAGGGTACGCGAGCTTGTCACGAAGAGCGGTGAGGCACATGGCCTTTTCAAACAGACATTCCGCTTCGTCCTCACGCGCAGCGTGATCGGAAAAGATGCGCCGTGCGGTCTCCAACCTGCCAAGGGCGTTTTCCAGCGCGGCCTCATCAACTTCATAAAAGGCTTTTCGCCGATCAATCTTGACGAGGGCCAATGCGGTTTGCGCCCACAACAGGGCCTCATCGGGATGGGTGGGATCGAGCGCCGCAAGATCGGCTTCGGTGAACAGCGGTTCAGGCGCGCTGGTCTCTTCCACAACAACCGGACGTCGGCGCATTACTTCATGCCGCATGCGCCGCGCATCCTCAGCCCGTGCTTTGCGCCAGTCCTCAGGCAGCGCAGCGGAGGTATGGGCGGCCAGCGCTTCATACTTTGCCAACAGCCGCTCAACAAGGTCGGTACGGGCCCTTTCCGGGGTTTGATAGACAATGTCGCGCACCGCGGTGAGCTCGTGGTCGATCAGCGCCAAAAAGGCCTTGGAGAGGTCTTCGTTGCCGCCTGAGACATCGAGCGCGGCGACTTTGAATGTCTTCCTTGTACGGTTGCGACCGACGAAGAACAAATTTGCACTGTTGGTCGTATTGCCACCCAGATTGTCTCCCCAAACCAGAATGTCGCCATTCACCCGTTTCAGCCACTGTTTGGCTTTATTCTGCGCATCTTCGAGCTTTGGGCCGGAGAGGTCAGTCGCAAAGCGCTTGGGCAGCAGAAAGCTCTCGACGGCAACAGAGTCATGCTGGATCAGATTCTGGCACAAGGCGAGATTGAGGTGTTTCTGAAGCCGATCCCGTTTGTCGTTGTGGAACCGGGCCACAAGTACAACGATCTTGTTTCCTGCGGCCTTGCGGATCCGGGCAAGGTGGATCCGTTCCAGGATCCACTGGATGAGCGCATAAAGGGCGGCGACCAACCCAATACCGACAACCCAGAGCAACTCAAAATCGAGTACGGTCTGCACAAGTGGATTTTGCAGGAGGAAAGAATTTATACGAGTGTAAGCCTGATCTGCTGACTGCAAAAGAGTGTTCAGGAAGCCGCGCCAATCCAGATCAAACCACGCCATCTGAGCCCCCACTCGCAATAGACGACTTACTCTTTTGCAATCCGCTTGTATTGTCAACCGACCCCACGCGACCCACGCGTGTGGTGGGGTCGTATCCATTTCCCCAGCGGTCATCCCCGATTTACTCGGGGATCCACTCCACGGTGCGGCATCGGCCAGAGGGAAATGGCCTGCGCGCATCAGAGGCTTTTTACACAGACCCGCAACCTCCGTTTTGCCGAGAGGGGCATTGGATCCCGGATCAGGTCCGGGATGACGTCGGTGGGTGTGGCTTGCGTGGGTGAGCCCGTCAGAGACCCCAAATCCACCTTATCCCCCAGAGCCAGTTTCCACGCGCTCCCTAAGTCTCTGAGCTGATTGACATCTTGCATCGGTCCTTAACTCTACCCACGAACTTATCCGCACCCCGGCAGAGCTGGCGTATAATGATCCCATCTTTCATCACAAAGGGGCTGTTCCGGGCCGTCCGAAATGGAGATGAAGGAGCGATATGTCGGGCTCATCTGCTAACGGCGCTTTGAGCTTGATCAGACCACTTGTTTGGAACTCCGGAGTGCT
>JABXHV010000031.1 GCA_013373445.1 Paracoccaceae bacterium
ATCCGCGCGGCGTGGCAGCGCCCGAGGCTGGAAACAACGCTGCGGCAGGCGGCGCGCTGGTGCCCATGCTAGCGCTGGGCGTTCCAGGCTCCGGCACCACGGCGGTATTGCTGGCGGTGCTCTTGGCTCTGAACATTACACCGGGACCTCTGCTGTTCCAGCAAAACCCCGATGTCGTCTGGGGGCTGATCGCGGCCCTGTTTATTGGAAACCTGATGTTGCTGTTGATGAACATCCCGATGGTTGGATTGTTCGTTCGCGTGCTGTTGGTGCCGACCCGCTATTTGATGCCTGTCGTCGCCATGGTGTCCTTTGTCGGTATCTACGGCATCTCCGGTTCAAGCTTTGATTTGCTCGTGATGATTGGGTTCGGAGTGATGGGTTGGGTGCTGCGCAAGCTCGATGTGCCATTGGTGCCCATCATTCTCGGGATTCTGCTTGGCGGAGCAATGGAGAAAAACCTGCGCCGTGAAATCACGATCGCCAATGGAGACTGGTTCTCCCTCTTCGACTCAGGTCTTTCGCTGACGCTTTGGGCCATCGCGATCATCGGCTTCATCCTTCCGATTGTTCTCGGACCGGTTGTCCGCCGGCGTATGGTGCAACGGCGCGACGAGGAAGGCAGCACGGCTGATTAATCTTGTGATTCAAGACCAACCCGAGGCACAGCATCGGTCTGCCCGATTTCGGTGCCCATTGCCTCGGGTTTTAGCCGGGGTGCATTTGCCAATCGGCTCCAATGCACCCCGGCTTAGATCCATCCGAAGTTTGCCGTTCCATGTCTGCAAATGATCATATGATCCAAGAACCCGTGTAGCAGGTGCGCAAGGTTGTGCCTGGCGAACCTGCCTCAATCACAATTCGCATACCAAGGGTCAGGCCTCAACTCTTCAATCAATTTCAACAAACACTGATCGAAGCAATTGAGATGCGAATGGAGAGGCCTTTAAGTCAAAGCAGTTGAATTTGAGTTTGGCCTATCTGAAAAATGTCACCAGTTTTGATAGATACTGGGCCACCTCCTGAAATGTCTCGACCAGACACATGAGTTCCATTCGTCGACTTGCGGCCGGTTTCATCACCGTCCAAGACTTCATAATTGCCCCCGACAGACTGAAGACGGCAGTGGCGGCTGGAGACCTTCAGATCGTCCGCAAGTACCAGATCAGACCAGGCAGGATCCCGTCCAATCCGATAGACACCATCCGATGAAAAACTGCGTCCATGCCCCAAAGTGACCAGACTGCCCTTCTGACTGCCTGACAACACCTTCAGATTTGTAACGACAGCGCGAGGATGCGAAGCCGTAGCAGCCTTGGAGCGTGACTTGATTTCTGCATTAGCAGTACGCCCAGACGCAGGACGAGATCTTGATCGCACGCAGGCTTCACCTGCCATGTCAGACTTGAACAACAGGTCTTCTGAACAATTGTAAGCGGGTAACCGGTTCGGATTCAAAGATCCAAGCCCGAAGCGGAACAGGATCCCCATAAAGCGTTTCATTCGCCAAGAGACGCTTCCTTCCGTAGGTCGGCGATTGCTTATCGTAAGACCGCAACAAAAACGCCCGACAGAAAACCCACCCAGAATCACCTCTACCAAAAACAGATACAGAACAAAGAGCGCTGGCAACACGGCAGGATACCAAGGCAGTATAAAATCCCAAGGTCGCGAGAAAATCTTCGCAAAATAGGGTTGAACCAAGTACCAGATGGAAAAGACGATCACCGCATCGAGCAAAAGCGCCGTAATAGACAATTTCGCGAGCGTTTTTTCCTGAACATCACCTGGCTGCATCTGCCTCATGCCCCAACGGTCACAAGGGCGATCGATACAATATAACTGATCAAAAAGAAAAGCATGATCATGCTTCTACGCTCCACCACTTGCGGATCAAATTCGTTGGTAAGCCTAAAACCAGTCTTAAGCAGTAAAATGGATCCAGCGCCGCCGACGGCAAGAATAAAGAAGGCTATGTTATCAGCGAACATAGCCTGCCGGGGCTGCCCCCCTCCAGACAACAATTGCTGACCAGTGAACATTAAAAACAGGCCGAACAGCACTGAAAGGCCGTAAGACAGCATCCGCCATGCTTCGTTCTGCGAGCGTGATAAAAGACGCGTCAATGTCATCAGCGTCCAAGCTATCGAAACAGTTGCAAAAATAAAAAGTAAAAGTGCGCCGGGCTTGCTAACAGACAGGTTGTTAAAGAACCCATCAGAAGACCTCGATACAAAATTCTCTCTCGAAGGAGAGCCTTCAAAGAGTTCTAAGGCCGCTTTGATCGCGCCTAAAAAAGTTAGAAAAGCAACTATGGCTTCACGCGGCCTTGAAACTGTAAAGTTCCAAAGCTCAACCAAATCCTTCTTGAAGTTCCCGGGCAGAAAGGCAAGAGACAAAACGCCATCACCGGGTGCCGTCGATTTCGTTTGTTGCCCTAACCGGCCATCAATTTTCTTTTGCCCGTTCGTCGGCCTTTGCCTGCCTCGTTGTGACATCCGCGCTCTAATCTCTTTCTCTTTTCCAGTGCGCTAAGGTTCAATAGCAAGACATCGAAGCTGACTTAGTCGGATCATTCAAATTGATCTCGCAATTGCCTGCCAGAGACGCGATTTCAAAAGCACCTTCTTGGGGGTGGGAACTATATTTTTTCTTAGCCTTATCGTGGTCAACAACCACATAGGTGTAGGAATATTTGCCTTGAATGCAAGACCCAGTAAGGTAACCGGTTCCATCTCCATTATCGGTCATGATCGCACTTTCAGGCGTCTTAATATTAAAGTGATTGACCTTCTCAAACCCTTCAGGAAAACGGAAAGAGACATAAAGGCTGGTCATGCATTGGCGCTCCGCGGCAGGAACACCTGAATCAACCACTTCAACAGGCTCACTTGCCCCATCAGAATCTTCGGCCGCAACCACTTCCTTGGCAGCGTCAGCCACAGGTTTTGCAGCAACAGTAGTTTCGGGACTCTCAGGGGTTGTTGAACCCTCCGCGCTAACCTCAACAACATCTGTTAGCCCTTCAGGAGCGCTTTCAGCTTCAGTCTTCTCTGCGACCACAGTCTCAACTGAGGGCGCAGCTTGTTCTTTTGAAGGGGTAGCTTCAACGAGTTGAGTTTCTGGCATTTGTGAGGTCTCGCGCTCGGTCAGTTTCTCCAGCCGAACAATTTTCTCATTTGCATCTTCAATCCAGGCCCTTGCCTCATCACCATTCATAAAACTATCAACTGTATTGAGGATCACTTCATCGCCAGTTCCAGCAGCTTCCATCGTCACCAGCGCCCATTCATCCGTCAATTCGTGAGGAGCAACCGTGATTGTTTCGACGCCTCCAATAACTGGGCCAGCGCCAGCAGCAGGCACCATCGAAATTTCCAACAACCCATCCCGGCGCATAGACACTGACTGAACCTCGGTTAAAGGTCCATACATCAAGACATCTTCAGCGAACTTAGAAACCCGGGATTGCGCCAGCTTGTGGTATTTAAGGGTCGAGACGACTGTTGCGGCTGGTAAAGTCGTTGACACTGGCACGGCTGTTTGGGCGGGAAGGTTGGTCACGGGGCGCAGCGACGCAAGCGCGATATCAGATTGCGGCTCAAAACCCTGTGCTTTAGCGAGCTTGAAAAGCTGTGACCGCTCCGCCGCTGTCAACGTTCCCGTCGGTGTGACACTTATCGATTGTTGAAACTGTTGTGCAGCCAGACGGCTTCCCTTTCCAAAGTCTCCGTCAATGCCCTTCTTATAGTAGCCAAGTGTCTTTAGAGCGCGCTGAGTATCCTTAACGTCTTCTGTAATACGCGCTAGAATTTGCTTTTTTTCCGCGTCCGCAACGTTCCTTCCTGGCTGCACCAAAACGCGCTTTTTTCCGCAGGTCAAACATCCAGCCCAGCTTTGTTCCTTTCCGTATTTACGTTCCATTTCTTCACGGAAAATGAGTGGAGCTGCCACAAGGCCAAGACCAATAATAACGGGACCTGCTTTTCCCGTAACCAAACCTGCGCCAATGGCACCAGCGCCGACCACCGTCAACACCTTGCCGAGACCATTTTTGCCCCCGAGAGCCTTGCCAACGCCCTTTTTAACACCTTTGACAGATTTTTTTACCTTATCCAGAAATCCAGCCTGCGCATGAGATCCCATATAATCAGAAACAGGGGCCGGCGAGACAATCGGCGCTACTATAAAACTCACACAGAGAAGCGTTGCCATCAATGTCCGAAACAACTTGGTCTTCATCTTCAGCCCCCGTAGACACAATCATCGGTATATATGAGTTACTGTTGCAAACAGTTCGCCGAATTGCAACTCAGCACCAGACTCAATTTCCAGCCATTTTGAGCCGATCCGATTGCCTTTGAAAAAGGTACCATTGGAAGACCCTAAATCACGAACAAACAAGCCGCCTGAAGGATCGATCGAGAACATTGCGTGATGTCGGGATATCGAGGGATGATCGATGACATAGTCATTATCACCTGAACGTCCAACCTGTCCCGCATCTCCTGAGATCTGGAATTGAAAAACCTTGCCCGCGGCATCAAACCCAGACAAGAGCCAATCATGTGCTATAGTCTCAGACGGCACAGCTGGCTGCGCCTGCACCTCCATCTGAAATTTCAGTTCACAGCTGCCCAAAATAAGATTGGCACCATCATTTAGGGTTCGCGCACTACTGCCCTCAAGTGCATGACCGTCGAGAAGCGTCCCATTGGTGGAATTAAGATCGGATACCACATAGTTCCCATTGGGATGCCGTCGGATCAGAGCATGCCTGCGCGAGACGGTTTCGTCTTTCAACTGCACATCGGCATCACCGCCAGCGCGTCCTAAAACCACACCGACGCTATCAAAGCGTTCTTCAAAATCGCCCAAGTTGTAAACGCGACCATCAGCGCTCGCTTTCAAAAAAAGCTGCCTTGCTTCCGAAGGAACGATAGATAAGTCAGACGGGTCGGCCAAGACTGTGTAATCGATCTGAGCATTGTCAGTTTCAGAAAAAGCAGCCACCTCATTTGAAGGATAGTCACCAATTCCGTAACGTCGGCCGCGACTTACGACTGCGATTCCAGTTAGAGTGAAGAACGCAAACGACGCTGCGGTGGATAGTCCGAACGACCACAATTCAGTAGGAGTGAACCCTGACCTGCATCTACCCTGCGAAACAACGGGTGCAATGTTTTCCTCTTTCAGGGCAGCCAGAACCTCACGGACATGGACTGAAGACTCCAGCGCGCCCGGCGTCTGAAATTGCACTACCCCATCACCTTTAAACGCACGAGCAATACTGCCAATGTGCAGCGAGGCAACTTGGCTCAAGGTATTTACGCCAATAACCCGCTGACAGCTATCCAGAAGAGGCCCGCCACTGTTGCCTGAGTTTACATTTGCACTGTGCTGAATGGTAAGGCGGGTGGCGCTTGGGACCTGCCTTTGCACCGTCCCGGTGGTTACGGTCGCATCTATCATCGCCGCAGCGGCATCCGACATGCTGTAGTTTGCAGACACCTTGGCAAGATCATCCGCGGCACCGGGATAGCCAATTGCCTCGACACTGTCCTTCTTGAGCAAGTCCTCTTGCCCAATCTCCGCAAGAGAAAGAACCGCCCCGGGCAAATCGCTCAGCGAGCGCAACACAGCAATATCCTGTTGCTTGTCTAGCCAAACTACACGCATTGCAACGCTCTTAACGTCGCCATCTTCGTTCTGATACTGGCTGAAAAGCTCCCGTGCACCTTCAATCACGTGGTGGTTGGTAACAACAAATCCCGGCTCGGCAACCTTGAAACCTGTTCCGGTACTCCCCCGAGTGTGCTTACGATTCTCAAAATTCAAGATCCGATAGACACCACTTTCGACCTCCACCTCTTGGGCACCACTCCAGTAAAGGAACGCAGAAACAACCGCAAAACCGAAGGCACCAATCAACGTGTAATGAGCCTTCCGAGATAAAGACACCAAGTTCATTTGCAACTACCCATTTACCGGGTCTTGGGAAACAAGATCCGCCCGCCCCACGACTGATTGTGCGTAAACATTGCAGCATCTATTTACGAGCACAAGTTTTTCGTGCAACTCCTTGATTTCACCAGCCCAGAGAAAATAAGCTCAACCGTGGGCAAATGGGGCAAGCAATTTTCATGAATACAAAGAACACATTGTCACCAAAGACAATGCTCCGTCAGTACCGTGTCGAAAAGGTTCTCGGTCAAGGTGGCTTTGGCATCACCTATCTTGCCTATGACACTGAACTGGAGCGCAATGTTGCGATTAAAGAGTGCTTTCCTCGTGACTTCGTCGCACGCGAAGGGACAACCATTGTTCCGACCAGCTCCAACACCAAGATCGACTACGACTGGGCGCTCGACAAATTTATCGCTGAAGCAACCACACTTGCAAAGTTCCGGCATCCCGGCATCGTCCAGGTGCTCCAGATCCTTAAGGGAGAAAACAACAGCGCCTACATGGTGCTTGAATTCATTGACGGGCAATCCTTGGACCAATGGCTGAAATCGCTTTCAGCCCCGCCAAAGCAAGCTCAACTCCAGGCTATTATCGATCCCTTGCTTGATGCACTGACCGCTGTACATCGAGCTAAGTTCGCCCATCGGGACATTGCACCAGACAACATATATATCCGTAAAAGTGGTGAAGCCGTTTTGCTCGACTTTGGAGCAGCGAAACTTCTTGCAGCACAGCACAGTAAGACGATGAACCTTGTAGTCAAAGATGGTTACTCGGCTCCAGAACAATACTATGCAGAGGGACGCCAAGGACCGTGGACAGACATCTACGCCTTTTCTGCGACACTCTATCGCTGCTTAAGTGGAAAGAAACCAATCGATGCCATGGCAAGGCTGGATGCCAAAAACAACGGCGAACCTGACCCCCTTAAACCCTGTGCCGAATTGGACTTGACTGACTACACGCCTGAATTTCTCAGGGCAGTAGATCTTGGCCTTTCACCGCAGTCAAAAAGTCGACCCCAAGATATCTCCTCTTGGCGCAAATTGCTTCTCCCGGCCGAAACGAACGCTACCTCCCTTTCGCCCCCTGAGACAACGACAGCCGATACGCCTCCATCCCGGGCGGAAAAGACGGTAACACCCGCCAACAAATCTTCGGCGGCAGGAGCTCGGATCGGCAAAGGTCTCATCGCAGCAGGCTTGGCGACGACGATCGCTGTGGGCGCAGGTGCTGCATATTGGCTTTACCAGCAACAGCAGATCGCTGCTGAAGCAAGAGCTTGGGAATTGGCCTCCACTGCAGACACAACTTCGGCCTATGAGAAATTTCTTAAAAGTTTCCCTGACAGCAACTCACGCACGACAGCTCTGCAAGCGCTTAAGGCTTTGGCAGATCCATGGGAGAAAACACTCGACGATATGGCGGGTGGCATTCAAGCACTCCACACCGGATCCGAGTCAATCCTGATCGCTGGCTATAGCGACGAAGTTCCCAAGCTGCAAAAACAAGCCTATCTATCTGAGATGTCCCGGAGCGGAAAATCCCGTTGGTCCGTTACGATCGGAGAAGAAGGCGACCAGTCCTTCAACGCAATCACACGACTGCCCAATGACGACGTTGTTGCGATAGGCTATTCACTCAATTCAGAGCAAAAAAATAAACAAGGCCTGCTTGCCCAGTACTCCGGCACCGGCGAGTTGAAATGGTCGCGCAGTATAGGTGGCCCCGGTACGGATGAATTGTTCGCGGTGACGACTTTGTCCAACGGCAATATTGCAGCAGCAGGAACCACCTCCAAGATCAGCGGTGGGACGGCCTTGGCTTGGCTCGTTGAACTATCAACCAAAGGCGAACTTGTTAATCAGCGTGTTTTCGACACGCCAGACGGCGGAGCATTCCGTTCTATTGAAGGCACGCCGGGCGGAGGTTTCTTTCTGGCGGGAAATACAAATCAATCGGCTCCAGAGAATGCGAAGTTCTGGATGAAGAAACTGTCTTCCGATGGCAGCGAACTTCTGAATAGAACTTTTGGACGTACCCATGATCAGTTTAACGCGGTCGTGCCAGGCCCAAATGGAGACTTCATCCTTGTAGGAGAGACAAAGAGTTTCGGAACCAACACGGTTGATGGGATCGCTGTACGTCTATCTGCCGACAACAAGATGCAGCCGGCACCATTTCTGGATACCGGCGACAATAGTCTAAAAGGTGTTGCTATAGCGGCTAATGGAAACATTTACACAGCCGGCCACACCACATCTGGCAGCGATGGCGCAGCGCAAGCCTGGTTCCTGGAGGTCTCCAAAAATTTGCGCGACATAGTGCAGACCGAAACGTTCAGAGGTCATGGCATCGCACACGCAACCGACATTGCCACTTTACCAGATCAGTCAATTGTCATTGTTGGTAACACTCGGAAATCGCCAACAGCAACGTCGTTACCTTGGATTAAGCGACTCAGTCCGACACCTTAAGGCGTATACAACGGGGATACACAACTCGTACTTTACAGCAATCAGAAGCAACACTAAAGTCAGTCGAGGCAAATACTTTTGACATTTCAACCATGTGGGGCAACATGCGTTTAGCCTATTTTCTAGCCGTCTTTTTCGCACTGACAATTAATGTATCGGCGGCGGACAAAGAGCTGTTCTCAATGTGTTCGCTATCGCCGCATGATGAACAGAAAGCTATTGATTGCACTTTCAGATCCTTTGCACCTAAGTCCGTAAAGCGGGTTGAAATTGAAGCAAATGGAACCAAGCTAACCCCTCTGAACTACATTGCCTTCGATGACAGCGACGAAAAGGCGGCCTGGCTTTTCTTAATCGACCGCTCTAACCCACGCCGAAACAAGACAGTTCAACGCAGCGTTGAACTGGTAAAATCGCTCTACGCACAGGCCAATGCCAAAAACATCATGGCCGTCGCTACATTCGCGGACGATTTGCAAGTCCTCGTTTCTCCCGGCGATCCTTATGTCAATGTTGATGAGCGCCTGAAAGGTGTGAAAGCTGACGGAGCAGCAACAGCGTTCTATTTCACCGCTATCAAAGGCATCGACATTCTTCAGAAAGTCGACGCTGACCGCCGCGCACTTGTCATCATTTCCGACGGCAAGGCAGAAGATACCGCTTATTCCCACAAAGATGTCATTAAGCGCGCGAAGGAAAGCGGCGTTGTTATTTATGGAATTGGGTTTTCAGAAAAAGCGTCTGAGACTGTGGAATTGCAACAAGTTGAGCGGCTTGCATCAGAGACCGGCGGGCCATTCGCGAGCGCGGTCGGAAGTGAAGAACTTAAGCCCGCTGATTTCGTTTCAAAGTTCCGGCAGTATTTGACAAATGGCGGCCAGGCATCCGCACCACTTAACGACATCAACGGCGAGATCAAAAGCCAGCTGAAAGTGATCTACAATGATGGCACGACTGCTCAGAGCGCAGTTTCCGATTTCTTTGTAGAACCACCAGCAGAGCCTGAACCTGAACCTGTCATCACAATCGAAAAGCAGGATCGCATTCCGGAGCTACCGCTGATTGGAAAAATTTACCAGTCATTCGACACCACAATTCCCGGAGCATCGGAATGGGCGAGGCAAAACCAAGAGTTAGCGTGGCTCTTTCTCCTGCTGCCCGCCATCATTCTAGCCGTTCTGCTTTTCTATTTTTTCAAGAAAACTCAAGACGAGAGTGGGGCAACGGAAACAGAAGAGCCCTTCGAAGACATTGGGTCTGATACCGAAACACCTGTGACAGTCGCTACACCAATCGATGAACAACGAACCAGCGTGCTGGCCACAGCGGGTCGATATGGCTACTTTGAGACACTCGAAGAGACCCCGAAACGGTTCGAGATTAACGAGCAAAATGTCACCATCGGGCGACACTCAGAGAACGACTTCCAACTCGATGATGAGACTGTTCATCGCCATCACGCTGTCTTCCATATATCTCCCGAAAATCGGCCTGTTATCACCGATCTGGATACCGTCAACGGCGTGATGGTCAACGGCCAACGCATCTCGAAAATCGAATTAAATGTCGGTGATCTCATTGAACTTGGCGAAGCAAAATTCCGTTTCTTTTCCTGACATTCAGCGTGAGGGACACAACATCCTCGAAAGGGTATGAAGATGAACGATGATCAAAGCACACGCGTTATCAAGAGAACGGTCACGGAGACTATTGACGCTGATGTAACCAAGGTTATCGGCGGTAACGTTTCCGATCCAGTCGCTTCGGAGCAAAGCGAAGCCGCGGGCGAGCAAACACGCGTGCATTCAGGAAGACAACGCAGCGCCGACAGCGGAATATCCGATCGCACTTATGATCTAACAGCGGGTTGGCTTGTGATTGTCGAAGGGCCAGGAAGAGGCGTATCGCTTGAGATCTATTTTGGAATGAACTCCGTCGGCCGCGCGCCAAACCAACGCATTCCCTTAGACTTTGGCGATGAAGCCATATCTCGAGAGTCCCATGCCTTCGTTGTGTATGACGAAATGCAGCACGATTTTTATATCCAGCATGGCGGTAAGGCGAACCTGGTACGTCACAACAACAAACCAGTACTCTCTCCAGTAGAACTCAATCGCGGCGACATCATAGACATTGGCTCGACCAAACTGATGTTTGTTCCACTTTGCACGAGTGACTTCAATTGGTCAAAATCTGACAAGACATGACAGCCAATTGGGCCTACGCGGACGTTCAGACAATCGGCGAGCGCGCTAATCAGGAAGACTTCTGCCGCGCCTACGCTCAAGGAGATCAGCTTCTTTGCGTGCTCGCCGATGGCATGGGTGGGCATGCAGCAGGCGAAATCGCATCTAAGATGGTAGTCGATAAATTTATCGACATTGCGACTGCCGGATCATCAACAAGTTGGTCGGAGTACTTTCTCAATGCCATTGACAGCGCCAACAACACACTTTCCGACGCTGTCAGACAGAACCCCGAGCTCGAAGGCATGGGAACAACTCTTGTCGCCGCAGAGTTTCGCGAAGCTGAAGTTCGCTGGCTCAGCATTGGAGATTCCACCTTGTATCTATTCTCAGGTGGTAATCTGAGGCGTCTGAACGCGGATCACTCGATGGGAGCTCGCCTCGATACGCTCGTCAAAAGCGGCGAAATTACGCAAGAGCAAGCGAACAAAGATCCATCGCGCCACATGCTCCTGTCAGCGATTACCGGTGACCAACTCGGTTTGATGGACTACACGCCGAAAGGCATTCACCTCTCACCTGGCGACATCATCGTGCTAGCCAGTGACGGTCTGGACACATTGCCCTTAGATGACCTTTGCAGCAGGCTTGAACGCTACCGTAAATGGAATCCCTCAGACATCGCGCGCGCACTGATCTCGGCGGTCGCCAAAAAAGGTGCCCCCCGCCAAGACAACACTACGGTAATGGTCGTTAAATTCAAACCAGATCAAATTTGATTTGAAGTTCTGGAAACTTCAACATCAAACACCAGGATGTCATCTTCGGGTGATGTGGCAAGTTTGCTGATTAATTTTTCCGAAAACGCCACGTGGTCCGGGTGCCGCAAGTATGTGTTGAGGGCAGCTTTATCGGAGAACAGGGCGACGAGACCATATAGAAAGCCGTGATCAAAACCTTCTTCGCTGTTGTTACGCCCCAGTTCCAAAGAGACGAGCCCCGGACACGTGCCAACGAGCGGGTTGAGGTCCGCCAGAAGCTTCATGATTTCCGCCTCAGGAATGTCCTGATGAAAGCGAAAAAATGCGCAGTGTCTGATCATCCTGTCATCCCTCATCTATAATTCCATCTGATCTGCCGCGCGCTACAGAGTTCGTATAGATACGCGCAGGCTATCGCGCGTACCGGGTCAACAACTTGCGTGATGCTAGGGCCAGGTACATATAGCATCTGCAGCAATAGACGTTTCGAGAGACGTCTCCCGTCAGAGCGCCACCTCGATGATATCTCCCGGACGAACTCTGGTCGCCTCGTCAGCCTTGATCATTTGCGCCTGGCCGTCCGCGATACGCTGGATGGTCACGCGAGAGCCAGTATCCTTTTTACCCTGTCTACCGTCATCCACTTTAAGGACGCGAAGCGTTCCCTCCGCCTTTTGCAACAGCGTACTGGTTGTTTGGATCTGGTCAGTAATCTCGTCAATTTGTCGAGAAAGATCATTCAGGCGCGTGATCCGTGATTCAGCGAGTGAACTCTTGGCCGCACTGTATTCACTCAGCGCTTTCTGCAACTGCGCACGTGCTTCGCTGTTCTTGCGCCGGATCTCGAAGTAAGTGTTCGCGTCCCGGGTACGCGCCGTGTTGGCTTTTGGCGAAACGCTGAAATACTTCGGCTGATAGACTGCATCCCACTTTTCAAACCGTGCCTGCGCTGCCTGTTCCTGTTCATCGGCCACATCGACAACCTCTGCGAAAGCACGCGCGTTCGCATCCGCAATCTCAATCCGCGTCCGATGAAGCGCCTGTCCTTCACGCCACAAGGTCAAAGCACGGGTATGAACGGCCTGTTCCTTGTCCAAAAGCACCTGCGCGCGTTCTGTTCCGACAAGACTGATGAGCTCCTCGGGCATCGTGATTTTCTCATGATCGTCGTACAAAGCCTCCAGTCGCGCTTTGCGGACAATCAGCGTAGTCAATTTGGCCTCGTTTTCAGATAGATCCAGCCGCGCAGTCATCGCAGGCAGCTTGGTCGACGCTTCAGCATCGCGCGAATATCCGGATGCCAAGGCCACAAGCTGAGCGACATTCATGTTGGGAAGATAGCGATAAGCGCCCGGCGCGACGACCTTTCCCTTCACGTAGACTGGCGGCCGTGCGCCAAAGTTCGTACGAACAACCAACCCGTCGTCGCTAACGCTGTCGCTCAGATCTTGGAGTTTTTTGGAGACATCCTCCAATGTCAGATCTTCGACGGTAAGACTTCCCAGGATCGGCAGCGTGATCATGCCGCCGCTCGAAACCGGGTAGTTACCAGACAGATCATTGCGTTTGTAAAGCGAGGCCGTTTCAGCCCCCTCTGGCGGGCGATCAAAGAAGTCCACCTTCAATTCATCACCGGCCATAATCGGATACTCGTCCGCATGCGCCAACGAGGCGATCAAGCCACCAGAGAACACGACACAAGCGGCGGTCAGGCAGATCAATCTCATGACTGATCTAAATGACGCGTCAATAAAACGGTCCATACGCATAACAAGTCTCCTACCGTACACTAATCATGTTGGGGCCATTGATTGTCCCCTTGACGGGGAACCTGCCACCCAAGGCAATCAGGACCCGCTGTAATTCTTCGTCATCAGATGCCTTGAGAAAGCCGGCATAAGTTGTAAGCAGCTCACGATTGAGGTGCCCGAGTTGCGGAACATCCAAAAATCGTTGTCGTACATAGGTCGGACCAAACAGACCCAGCGCCAGCTCGAACCACTGCTCTGCGTCAGAAAACTCAAGTGTTTCAAGCTTGACCGGTTCCAGAAGCTGTCGCGCCTCAACCATGTTTCCCTCAAGCATCGCAAGTTTCGTCGCAACGAGCGGAAAAAAACGACGCTCATCAGCGGGCACATACCGAGATAACTGCTCTGCAAGGTCATCCTGATGCGCCTGCAGCAGCATCTCAATCAAAGAGACAACTTGCTCGCCACTCACCTTTTCTGGGCCATATGCCAGAAGAAATTCTGCAGCGATCATCGGTCCCTGAAATTGGGCCTTGAGAGAAACGAACTCGCCGAGTTCCTCAGATGAAAACGCGTAATTCTTCTCCAGCATGAATTCCAGATAGCGCTCGGCGTCTGCACTCAGTCCCAGCTTGTACGCAAAACGGCTCGCCGCAAGTCCGAGCTCCGGATAACGATAGACAGCTTTTCCAGCAAGATTCACAGCAATGTCGCCGCGCCCCATCTCCCAGCAGTCACTCATCATGATACCCAAGGCACCTTTCAAACCGGCAACATCAGTTGATTGCGCGATCCAGGCTTTCGCCCGCTCACCAGCTTCACTGGGCTCACCGGTTTTCATCAGGACATTGAAGACCTGTGCACGCATGCCCCAAATATCAACTCCGGCATCGGCGGGATTGTCCAGCGTTCGGAAATAAGCCAAAGCCTCTTCACGCTCACCATCTTTCAAAAGCAGAAGCACCAACCGACTGGTGTCCAGTTCGGTAAGAGACGCCGCGCTGGCTTCCACGAGAAGCTTCAGCCAACGCAGCTCCTGTTCGTGATTGCCGTCAAGACGGCGAAAAGCAACGAGATGAGACAGATGTGCCGGATCCTTGGTGTGCAGCGCCACCTGCTCCAGATTTTGGAAATACGTATCTTCATTGTTCATCGTGAAATAGTGGTCCAGAAGCATGTTCTGAACGATCACGTTCTCGGGTTCCTCTCCAAGGATTGCTTTCAAGCTACCTTCATAAGCGTCGAGCTCGCCGCGGTATCGTTGCAGCTTTGCAAGCTCCATTCTCAGGATGGTATCCTTTGGGGAGCGTTCAACTGATTTTTGGGCCAGCTGATAGGCCTCGTCGTGACGCCCATCCTTGATCAAGATGCTGATTTCTGCGTTGGGGTCAGGGAAGAGAAAATAAGTTCCAACCACCGCAGCGCTTAGAATTAAGGCAGCTTTAAAATAACGGCCTTTCATCGCGTTCCCTCCCCGTTCATCTTCGAGAGGCGCAGGGGACCGGTGCAGTTCACTTGCACGAAAGTTTCGCGATTTTGCACGTCGGGCAAGGTCAAGGAGAGTTCACCGCCCTGATCAACGCTGGCCTCCAAGCGAAACCGAGATTCTGCACCTTCAACGGAAACGCTGTACAGTCCCGGCTTCACGCCCTGCCAAGTCATTTGGCCAGGACCAAAACCCTGCGCTTTAAAGGAAAGGCCGCACGTTTCTGGGTGGACGTTCTTGATCTGCCAACGGGCTGCCTCAAGGAAAGGTCGTTCCAGATCCGCGTCATTCTCGGTTTTTCTCAGTGCAATGACAGGAACCGCAACGGCGCTGTCGAGTGCCACGTAAAGCGAACCTTGGTGACGATTTTGGCCGATGACACCTTCACTTCTTGCCCAGTCGACGCTTAAATTATCAGCCTGATCAAAGCGATAGGTCTGAAGTTCACCGCGATCGTGAACCGCCCAGCGCAGTGAGCCGCGCTTTTCAAGCCTGACATCGAAAAAGCTGTCGGCAATTGCAGCGTAGTGTGAGGCCTTTACCGGTGTGTATGGACCCGATCGGGCAAGATCAAGATAGGTGCGTATAGCTTTCACCGAGTTGAGATGCTCACCCGAATACGTGTGGTAGTAGATGTTGAATGGTTTGACGCGACGGGGGCTTTCGGTGTTCTTCAAGGTCTCGCCCAGCGCAGCAAAACCATAGAACGGCCCCGTCCAGTCGTTGGTATAGGTGTTCTCGTTGCTTGCAGCTGCGTAGATTTGCCGTTCGTCGCCAACCTTGCGAGACAGCGGCGGAACATAGGCAATCGACGGATTGCTGAGATCGAAACGGGGATCTCCACCATTCATGTTGCGCGCACCAGCCTTTCGAGCTGCTCGGATCGCCGCTTCAAAAGGTTGGGTGTCCCCACTCCACTGGACCAGCTTTGCTTCTTTTCCTTCAGGGACAATGCTGTCAACAAACTTGAGTGAATTGCCGATTTCCTGGTCGAGCTTGAACGGAAAACGCATGAAGGCACGCGGCATACCCTCGGTTCCGCCGGACATGTATCGCCGCAGCCTTAGCGCTGAGTTGTCTGCGCCAACCACAGTTCCGACGTTTTCAAGCACCGCCTTACCTGACCATTTACCGACTTGTTGGGCCCGAAGATCCAGATACTTCTGCTCGTCGGCTCGCTTATAGTTTTCGTAAAAGCCCCATTTGAAGGGATGGGTGTGAGTGTGACTGGCAGGCTCAACTTGAGGCTGGGCAAGAATTGTCTTTGCGACCTTCAGGCCTTTTTTGAAGCCACCGACCAGAGTATCGAAATCGCCAGTGACCAAGGCAATCGACACAGGGAGATCCGGATAAGGCTCTATTAGTTCATGAAGGAGAACTTCCGACGACAGTGCCTTGCGATTGCGATACTTGTCGATCAGCGAAACATTGTTCCAACCGTCTCCATCGACATGCGAGAAATACATCCGCTGACCTGAAAGTGTCGTCGTATCAGGTATCGGAAAAGGTTCGTCCGCAAGAGCCGTTTTCAGAAGTTCGAAAGGGTTTATGATCCAGCGCAGTCGGTCGATTGAGTGCTCATAATAATAGGTATACGCAATTTGAACGAAGACGCCGCCAACGCCACTTGAGACGAGAACAGATTCCTTCAGTCCGTCAACATCAACAAAACGAGCACTTAGATGAACGTTCAGGTTCGGATCAATCGGCGTGTAGTGGTCGAAAGGTTTCGGAATGCGAAAAAGGTCTCGCTCGAAACCGATGATATTCGGATCAATCTTGGAATATTCAGCCCGGAAGCCGTCAGCGACATAACGAAAATGCGACTTAAGACCGAGGTGCGCTAAAAACGCATTGGTAAGCGCCTTCGCTTCCATCCCACCTGCACTCGCGCCCGGATGCCCAACAACAATGAACCTGACCCCCGCAGACGCCTGCTCCTCTGCCCATGTGAGATAGGTCCGCCAGTCTTCCAGAGGACGCGAAAACCAGGTCAGGACGGCAACAGCTTTCTCCATCCCGTGTTGATCAGGCAGACCTTTGCGTACGTCATGATACTCGACACTATAACCAAGGTAATTAAGGGGTAGCTCGAGGCGTTTATGGACTTGGGTAAATGTAGGCTCGCGAGCATCACGCCCATCATAGAGTGCGACGACAACACGCTTTACGTTCCGCGAATGATCAAAACTTGACGCGGCGAACGAAGCGCTCGCCCATGCCACGATCAGCAGACTCAAAATCAGTCGATACACAGACGTTCGCATAATGGACAAGCAATCGATCAACACCGCCAAAAATCGATCGGGAAGAACCACCTGACGTCCAACCACGTGTTGGCAGGCACTCCGTAAGCTTCAGCAAAATTCTTCACTGAACGCTCGGAGCTAAGGTCAAACCCGAGGCACATCTATGGTTTACCAATATTTACCAATTCCGCTCAAATGTTTCATTAAGATATAGTTAACTGTGTACATTCGGTCTGCTGGAGCTTTAGATTGCAGCAAGATCTTTGTGACATTTGAGTGTTTTGATGCGAGCGAAAGCTGAAACCAATTTCAGGCCTGTACTGGAAGGCGCAATCCTGTTCGGCGGAATTTTCTTGCTCGATTGGTTGATACCTTCAAGCCACTTGTTGAGCGCGTCGCCTCACCCATTCTGGTTACCAGTGCTTTTGCTAAGCGTCCAATACGGGTTGTTCAGCGGTGTCGTTTCCTGCTTTGCAGCAATTATATTGCTGCAAGTCGCCTCTCCATTCGTCCAACAGATGAACGAAGACTATTTTTCCTATGGTCTGCGCATCTGGACAGAACCGGTCCTTTGGCTTTTGAGTGCGTTGATGATCGGCGCAGCAAGATCGCGCCAGATCGCAGCAACGAAAAACGACCATGAAAAACTGCGGCAGTTTGAGCGGGAGAGAAAAACGCTTGTAGAGCACAACCAGTCCCTTGAGGCCGCCATCGACAAGTTCCAACGAGAATTCGTCACTTCCGATAACACTGGCGACAACTCGGTACTCGCGCAGCTCGAACAGTTGAGGGCGCTTCCCAGCGACCTCGATGTTGAAGCTTTCCAGCAAACGATCCATGCACTTATCGGCCCTTGCCACGTCACGCTGATCACTGGAGACAAGTCGGTCTTCGCAGCCCCCCCTGAGGTCGATACATTACGCACCGCGAAAGGCGATCACCAGGGGAGTGCCGAAACGACACCGGATAGGTTGCGAGAACAGCTAATCGTCCTGAATGGTGGCCGCCAATCCCGGCAGCGCATCCGCCTTCCCTTGCGCGCGCCCTCGAATGGAAAGCTGCAAGGCATCCTGGTGCTCGAAGACCTGAAGAGAAAACCGAATGCACAGGATCAGATCCTACTGGATCTGATTGCAACATCCCTTGGGAGCGCTCTTCTTGAGGAAAGCCAAAACACAGCCACATCAAACGCCACACCGGATCGACGGACTGCGGCAAACATCCTGAACTTTCCATAATCGCCATCTGTAGATGGCAAAAAACGAGCTGACATACCCGTTGGAAGGATCCAAAGGCACCAGCAATGTCAAACTGCACTGACACAAGCACATCAGCTGAAGGCACCGAGACCTCTCTCGCAAAAACGGCTGCGATAGGCTCCATTGTCCTGCTTTGGTGCGCGCTCGAGCTGACCATTTGGGGAATAGGCTATGCCGCCGAGTGGCCCGTGATTGATCTGCTGATCAATCACGGCATCGTCTGCCTCGCTTTCATCGCGATCTGGTTCATTCTTCAGCAACACACTGCAAGTGCCAGGACTGGGCGCTTCGACGCAATTTCAGCATTGCTGCTGATCTCATTTGGTCCAATAGGTGCACTTGGGGTCTTTTTCCTTGCTCTCAAGCTTTGGCTTTACGGACATTCTTCACCCAACCCCGCCTCATGGTACAAGCAGCTTGAGATCGCACCGGACCAAGACAGGGCTTCAGAGCTGTTCCAATCGATCATCAATGGGCGAGAACGGGTTCAGACCGATCCCAAGCTGAAAAAGTTCTCCCAAATCATGCGTGATGGAACGGTCGACGAGAAACAAAGGCTACTCGGCGTCATCGCACTGAAGTATCATCCAAGTTTCTATCCCTTTCTCTCAGCAGCCCTGAACGATCCGGAAGGATCTGTTCGCGTGCAAGCCGCAGCAGTGACCACAAAGCTCCGTGCGGATCGCAAGATGCAGATGGAGCAGCTGCTAAGTGAACCAACCAAACTCGGAAAAAAAGATGCTAGGAAACAGATTGCGGACTTGCATGAGCTTGCAGCATCAAAACTGCTGTCGCATGACCAGATAGCAAGAATCGACATAGCGATTCAGAATATCTGGCGACAAGTTTCTGAAGAAAAAATCGTCGGTCAAGACGCTGAACTAGAACGCATTGTGAACGAAAGCGTTGAACGGTCCAGACGAACGGGCTTCGAGCCTGGGCAGATACAAAACCGTTCCGATACGCTGCATGAAGAAACACCCAGAGCCAAGCGTTCGAATTCTGGCACCGTCTCAATGGAGCATCACAATGTTCCCTTTTAAGAAGGCGCCGGGTGGTTATGGCCGCTGGAAAAACCAAAAAGAAAAACTGGTAAGCGCAAACGACTCCGCACAATCCGAGGACACGAACCGCCGAGCAGACTGGCATGCCATCACCGATCAGCAAGACGTCGCAGATGTATGCCTCATCGTTGAAGGCTGTTACCCCTTCGTTCGCGGCGGTGTTTCCTCGTGGCTTGACTGGCTTATTCGGAGCCAACCGGAATTAAGTTTCTCGGTTGTCGCCATCTTCCCGGATGCCGCTAGCAGGGACTGCCACTATGATGTACCTCAGAACCTGATTTCATTCCAGCAAATTGGGCTGATCGACGCTGGTGGCGAGTGCGACTTCGGTTCTGATATGAAAGCAAAAAGCGCACTTTTGGCAGAGAAGCTGCATGGTCTTTTCGACGCTGGAGATCTGACTGATTTTTCAGAAATCGATGCCCTGATCAATGATCCGCACCTCAATCTTCCAACCAAGGGTCTAATGAACAGTCCCTTTGTATGGCACGTGATCTGCCGACTTTATGAGCTAAAAATGCCTCAGGCTTCTTTCATTGATTTCTACTGGGGAGCAAGATCACTGCTCGGTGGCATGTTCCAGATCATGCGCAGCAAAATTCCAGAAGCACGGCTCTATCACACCATTTCAACCGGCTACGCCGGGCTGCTCGCCGCAAAGGCAAAGACATTAACGGGCAAACCAACCGTCATTTCCGAACACGGCATCTATACGAACGAACGGCGTATCGAGATCCTGATGGCTGACTGGATCGCCGACACTGTCAATAAGGGCTACTCCATTGAAGATGACCGTTATGATCTGCGCGATCTCTGGCTAAGGGCATTCGAGGCACATGCACGTATCTGCTACGAAGCCTGTGATGAAATCACGACTCTCTTCAGAGGCAACCAGTCGCTCCAACGACAGTTTGGGGCCCAGGAAGGGCGTCTGCAGGTAATCGCGAACGGCATCGCACTCGAGACCTTTAACAAACTCCCGAGAAAAGGCGGCGGAGTCCCGGCCTTCGCGATGGTTGGCCGTGTAGTGCCGATCAAGGACATCAAAACCTTCCTGCAAGCAGCGGCCCTGGTCAAACAGAGGATAGGCAACATCGCCGTCTACATCATGGGTCCGACGGATGAGGACCCAAGCTATTTCAAAGAATGCGAGAAGCTTGTTGAGGAACTCGGCTTGAGCGACTGCCTGACGTTTACGGGCAATGTCAAACTCGTTGACTATTTTCCGAAGATCGACCTGATCGTGCTTTCCAGCCTCAGCGAAGCGCAACCACTTGTCCTACTGGAAGCAGGTGCGGCCGGCATCCCATGCGTGGCAACGGATGTCGGCAGTTGCCGCGAAATTATTGAAGGCGACCAAGAAGAGATCCCCTCCTTTGGACCGGGCGGCATAGTTACCGCACTTGTCGACGCAGAAGCGCAGGCCAACGCAATCTGCAAGATACTGCAGGATGCTCCTGTGAGAAATGCCATGTCAGACGCAGCACGCAAGCGCATCAACAGCTTCTACAAGTCGCAACAGTCTGCGGACAAATACGCGGCTCTTTACGCGGCCCATGGCATCGGCGCACAAAGAAGCACACCGCATCTTCACCTCATGGATAAAGAGGCCTAGATGGCGGGTATAGGCTTTGAACTGCAAAAACTGACCCGTCGTCCGGGACTGTTCTCCGGTCTGTCGGCCTATGGGCATGCAGCGATGATTGTCGCCGGTCCCTGGATATTTACAATCCTCGCGATCGCCCTGATCTCGCTTGTCACCCAGTTCAAGCTAAGTCTGGTTGAGCTGGCGGATTTCAGAGTGGCGCTCATCTATGCATTCGCCTTGTCGCTTTTCTCGACAGCACCGATTGTGATCATCGCGACCAGAATGGTCTCGGATCTTATCCATTTGAAGACCTTTGAAGGCGTCACATCCGTACTCTTCTCCGCGCTTGGGGTTGGAATGCCACTCAATGCTGCAATCGCCTATCTGGTGCTCGCCCACGGATTTGATCTGTCTCCTGGCTTCCTCGCGGCAACCATTTTCAGCAGTTGCGTCATCGCGATGATTTGGATTGTTCTGGCATTCTGTGGGGCCATTCGCGACTATCTTGCCATAACAATGGGTTTCCTTTTCGGACTTGGAGGATCGATCACGTTTGCGATCGTCGCAGTCCGGAATGACTTCGCCGCTGCCGGTCTTGTTTGGGCCTTCACCTTAGGTCTCTGCATCACTCTATTTTTGCTGCTCGTACGCGTCCTTCAAGCTTTTCCGCACCCGATATTGCGACCAATCAGAGCATTTGGAACTTTCGGAAAGGCGGCGCGTCAACACTGGGTCCTGGGACTGGGGGCCATGACTTCCATTCTGGCAATATGGGCCGACAAACTTGTGATGTGGTTTAGTCCATATGGAGAAACATTGCCCGTAGGCCTCGTTCACGCACCGCTTTATGACAGCGCAATGTTTGTTGCCTATCTGACAATCATTCCCTCACTGGCTGCATTCATTCTGCACCTGGAGACAAATTTCTTTCTGCATTTTCAGACATTCACCGACAAGCTGCGCAAACACGCAACGCTGCGGGAGCTCAACGAGCTGGCGGCACGCCTATCCCTCAACACGCATAAGGCACTTTGGTCGATCTTGATGATCCAGGCACTTTTGTGCCTGATCGCAGTCCTGATGGCACCGTTAATCATCGAGGTACTTGGCATGAAGTTTCGCCAGATCGGCATACTGCGGCTGGGCATCGTCGGAGCGCTCTTTCAATTCCTGTTTCTGGCAGCCTCATCAATGCTGCTCTTCTTGAACCAAAGCCGACTCTATTTCTGGCTGCAGTTGGGTTTCCTTGTTCTGACAGCCAGTTTCACCATCATCACCCAGATACTGGGACAACAGTTTCTCGGGTATGGCTACTGCCTTGCGAGCGCTCTGTCGGGCCTGACTGCAGTTCTCGTTCTCGAGCGAAAGCTCCAAAATCTACCCTATGTCATATTTTCTTTGGCAGCGACCAGAAGCCATGAAAACGACTGGATGAAAACATGACACGCAGCAGCGTTCGAACAATCAGCCTTGGTGTTATCGGACTGATCCTCACATCGATCTGCAGCGTCGAAGCGGGCAGCCCTTCGCGCCCTGATCTGTCAAAGGTAGAGCGCTGGGGCTATCAGTTGCAAAGCGCCGACTTCGATCAGATAGCAAAGAGCGATCTCGACCTCATGGTCATAGATGCATCACGCGATGGAACAGCGACTGGCGCCTATACGAAGGAAGAGATTAGCCGCCTAAAGATCAAACCCGACGGAAGTCGCAGGCTCGCAATTTCATACTTTTCAATCGGAGAAGCCGAAGACTACCGCGGCTACTGGCAACCGGAATGGACCCAACACGCACCCGATTGGCTCGGTAAGGAAAACCCGTCATGGCCGGGAAATTATCCAGTCAAATTTTGGCACAGGGAATGGCAGGAAATCATTCTCAGACAATTGGACAAAATCATTGAGGCAGGGTTTGACGGCATCTACCTTGATCGTGTCGACGTTTACTGGGAACACCGTGACCATCCCGGCGCAGCCGACAAAATGATCGCCTTCGTGAAACGGCTCGCTGATCACGCCAGAAGCGTAAACCCCTCGTTTATCGTCATTGCGCAAAACGCTGAAGCCTTGCTCGAGAACGACGCCTATGCCGATCTGATCGACGGCGAGGGTAAGGAGGACCTGATCTTCGGCGTCGACGGTGATGGCGTTCCAAACAGCGAAGAAGAGCTCTACTGGAGCAAAAAATACTTGCGTGCAGGCTACAGCAAAGGTGTCCCGGTATTCGTGATTGAATATTTGGCGGACAAGCAAAAGCGGAAACAGGCCGCAAAAGAGATACGGACCCTCGGCTTCCTGCCGATCTTTTCGCGGCGCGCCTTGGACGTCTTGTCCCAGACATCACCGTAACGTTTACAGACCCCAGAGTAGCCCGTGCCAGCGTCTTCAGACAGGGCTCTAAAGAGCCCTCGCCTCACCAAAACAATGTCCAGGTTCTGAGCCGTCAACGGACCTTTCGTCATTCAAGATTCCGCTATAAATATCTTGACTTCTGGTCTATACCCGAAATTATGATCAAAAGCTTTGGGAGGAGCAAATGGCCGATATCAAACTGACAAATGTCTCGAAGAGTTTTGGCTCTGTAACGGTGATCGACCGCCTGTCACTCACCGTAGCATCAGGCGAATTTGTTGTGTTTCTAGGGCCATCAGGTTCCGGGAAGTCGACGCTTTTGCGGATGATCGCCGGCCTTGAAACCATCGACGAGGGCACGTTGGAGATCGGCGGTGAGCGCTGTGAGAATGCAGCCCCGGGTCAACGCGGCGTCGCAATGGTCTTCCAGAACTATGCTCTTTACCCGCACATGAGTGTTCGCGAAAACATGGCCTTTGGCCTGCGCAACATCTCCATGCCGGAAGACGAGATTGACAAGCGCGTTCAGGAAGCTGCCCGTGTGCTGGAAATGGAGCAACTTCTCCAAAGAAAACCCGCCCAGCTTTCCGGAGGTCAAAGACAGCGCGTCGCCATCGGCCGTGCCATCGTGAAGGAGCCGAAGGCCTTCCTCTTTGATGAGCCCTTGTCCAACCTCGATGCAGCCTTGCGGGTGCGCACGCGTGTAGAGCTCGCGCAACTCCACCAGCGTATCAAGTCGACTATGATCTATGTGACCCATGACCAGACCGAAGCGATGACACTTGCGGACAGGATCGTGGTTCTGAATGACCGCAAGATCGAGCAGATCGGCACACCTATGGATGTTTACCTGCGCCCCGCGTCGCGCTTTGTGGCCGGTTTCGTGGGCAGTCCAGGCATGAACTTCCTGCGCGCAGACATTCACGGCGGAACCGATCAACGCGCCAAGCTTCCAAATGGAGCAGAGTTCGCGATCAATGTCGATGGACCTGGCGCGGGTGAATATGAATTGGGAATTCGACCCGAAGCAATCCGTATTTTGGGCGAGGATCAAGGCGTTACACTTGCAAAGGCTGGGGTCGTCGAACGCCTCGGCGAACGAACACTCGTTTACTGCACCCTGGAAGACGGAACAGAACTCATCGCGCAGGATGAGGGGCGTTCGGACGTCCGCCCGGGAGATTCCATCGGATTGGACTTTGACACCTCGGCAATGCATCTCTTCGACACAAAAGGTCAAGCTTATCACACCGCTTGATGGGCTTCGAACAGCATCCAAACATCATCTCGGTCTTAAAAATGAGGCCCGCGTTTCATAGCGAAAAGCGGGCCGAGTTCAGTCCGGGAGGCGTTAGCCACAGTGCAGCTGCTAACCTTTGATGCCTGCTGAAAGAGTTATTGCTTGCGTAACACGGCGCTGAAAAATCAGGTAAGCGATCGCGACAGGAAGACCTGCGAGAACGGCAGCAGCCAACTCCCGTGCATAGTAGACACCAAAGGCATCCGACACCTGGGTGATCCCGACTGTAATGGTCATCATTTCAGTCCGCGTAACCGCCAGGAATGGCCATAGAAATGCGTTCCAAGACCAGATAAAGGTGACAATCGACAAGGCGGTCGTCACACCCCAATTCATCGGAATGTAAATCCGGGTGAGAATGCGCCATTCAGATGCATTATCCATCGCAGCAGCTTCTCGGAAGTCCTTAGGCACACTGTCGAAAAACTGCTTGTAGACGATGATCACCACCGGATGAATGAGTTGCGGCAGGATGATCCCAGCCCAGGTATTCAACAAACCGAGCCTCGCAATCAATTCAAAATGGTTGATGATCAGCGTTTGCAAAGGCACCATGAAACTGCCCAGGATCAACCACCACAACGGCCGTCTTAAAGGGAAGTGCAGTTGTGAAATTGCATAGCCGCATAGCAGCGAAGACCCCACTGTCAGAACCGTAATTCCGAGCGCGGTCACGATTGAGTTGATATACCAAGCCCCAATCTGGGTTTTCGTCAACGCATCGACATAGTGCGAGAAAGTCAACGTATCAGGCCACAGCTCAATATATGGCCGAACCACCTCGTCCTCAGGTTTCAATGAAGAAATAATCCCCCAATACAAGGGGAAGGTCCACAAGATGGCGCACAGCACCGTGATGATGGTGATGATCAAACCGACGACGTTCAAACGTTTAACAGTATCATGAGTCATCGATCCCGGCTCCCGGACAAGCGCGCCAATTGGAAATTGAGAACGGACACAATAATCACGAGAAGGAACAGGACGACTGCAACGGCGGCAGCCCTCCCCCCCTGATTTGACTGAAATGCACGTTGGAAGACGTACAAGACCAACACGAGATTGTCATTCATCCGTCCACCTGTCGAAAACAGGTAGACTTGGTCAAAGATCTTCAGCTGCAAGATGAGCTGAATGGTCATGACGAGCGCCGTGATTGGATTCAAAAGCGGCCATGTGATGCGCCGAAAAACCTGCCACCGGCTCGTATTGTCCAGCGAAGCGGCCTCATAAATCTCGACCGGTATCGCCCTGAGGCCCGCCAGGAACAGGAGGATTGAAAATCCGCATGTCCACCAGACAGTGATCAATGCCACCGCCGGCATGAACCAGGCAGATGACTTGAACACAGGCACCCGGTCGATGCCCAGCAGATCAAAAACATGCATCGCAACGCCGAACTGGAAATTCAATGTCCAGTCCCAGATCGTGAAGACCACCGAGACCGGCAAGATGTAAGGCAAGAAAAACAGCGCCAGAACGAAAGCCTGCAATCGGCCCTTCAGGCGATTGATGCCCAGTGAAATCGCCATCGCGATAAACGTACCTGGTACAACGGACAGGGCGACAAAATAGAATGTGTTCCAAAGAGCAGTATCAAAACGCCGGTCCCGTAGCAGGCGCGTATAGTTATCAAAACCGACATATTCACCGTCGCCAATCAAAGGAGCATCGGTAAAGCTCAAGATGAACATCTTGATTGTCGGGTATATGAAAACCAAACCATAGATCGCGACAAAGGGCGCTACCAATGTAAGCGCAATCAAGGCCTCATGACGCCGGTTCTTGAGCATTGAGAAGTCCTAGCTTTGCCTGAAAACACTGACCGGGAGCCCTCACTTAGGTCCCCGGTCAGTCATTGTCTCAAGACAATCAGTCCATGTCGTTGAGTTCGTACTTGATTTCCTCGACTGCTTCAGCCGGTTCCATCTCACCGTTCAACGTCGGCACGAAATAGGTCGACATGACGTCAAAGATCGGTCCAGCGATACCAGCCAAGGGCGACTTTGGATCAAAGATCATGTTTTCGGTCAAACTCGAATAAGTCGCATTCGGCTCCATGGCCTTATAATCCGCCGAGGCAGTCACCGGCCCATAAGCTGGAATGTGACCAGCAGTCGCCCAAAACAGGGAGTTCTTGGAAATCCAACTCATTACTTCAAGTACGGCGGCACGCTTTGCATCGCTCATTTCCTTGCCCTTGTTGGCCGGAATTGCAAAAGCGTGACTGTCTGCATAAGTCGATGGGTGATCAAAGATGACGGGGAGTTCAACTGCCCCCCATTCAAACAGTTTGCCCTGCTTGTGCAGGTCAACCATGGTTGGAACTTCCCACACACCGTTGATCATCATTGAGGCTTCGCCAGATGTGAACAATGCAACGGTTGCCGGATAGTCCGTATAGGTCGATTGCAGACCAGCGTTAGTCCATTCCTGGAGAACCGACAAGGCATTCTCCAGCTTTTTCTCGTTGTCGCCAACAAGGAACTCACCATCTGTCATGAGTTCTCCGTCCTGCTGACCCATCAAAGAATAAATGGTCCGGAACATGAAGTTGCCATCAGCTGTGACGCTACCAAGCGGAAATTTGACGCCGGCTTCTTTGAGGGAATTCAACATATCGGTAAATTCTTCCCGAGAGCCCATACCTTTCGGCACGCCATCATCGGTCAATAGCCCAGCTTCGCCCAGTATGTCCTTGTTGTAGTAAAGAACGATCGGATGTGTATCGAGCGGAACAGCATATTGTGCGTCATCGACCGTAACAGCAGACCAGGTCGCCGGCGCGTAATCACTTTCGCTCAGGCCCATCGCACTCCAGTCAGCAGAAGTGATCTTCTGCAAGATGCCTTGTTCAACGGCCAATGGAATGCGGCTGGCGTGATAAGTCATCACATCAGGAGCCTCACCAACGGCTGCCGACGTCTGTACCTTCGAGTAGAAGGGAATGCCCCACTCCAACGTGGTGGCGTCGATCTTGATTTCGCCAGCATGCGCCGAATTGAAGTCTTCAATCATTTGCTTCATTCGAACGCCATCGCCGCCGGCAAGAAAGTCCCACCACACAACGGTTTCTTCGGCGTGTGCCGTCGATGAAAACACCGCGGCGACAAGGGCAGCACCAGCTGCCAAACCTTTCAATCCAGACATTAATCTTCCTCCCGTGAAGTGCGACCCTCCAGTCGCAATAGTTTCGCCTTAAAGCTGCACCCTAATCATCGAATAAGAAAGTGAGGGCACAGACAGGCTGAGTTTACCACCGGAAAGCTTGGCTCCTCCGCCAACCTCCGGCTTGACGTTATTTGGATTGTTTTTCGTATTTTTTGCTTCCAAATCCTGATGTTTTATCAAGGTGTGCTCTACGGTTTTGGCTGTACCGAAACCTTCAATTTCAAGGTCTATCTCCAACGGCTCATCCGCGCTGCGGTTCACTGCAAAGAATGTAAGCGTTCCGTTGGTTGCGTCATGCACTCCGGAAATATCCAGATAGCTCACTCCTGCTGCGACGTCGGCGTTGTAGGTGAGGCTGTCGACATCAAGCTGCAGCGCCGTCCCGCGACCGTAAAGCGACGCAAACTGGAATGGATAGTAGATCGTCTGCTTCCACGCGGCTCCACCTGGAGCTGTCATGATCGGTGCAATCACATTAACAAGCTGAGCGATACACGCCATACGTACAACGTCCGACCTGCGAATAAAGGTGTTCAGAATACAGCCTACCTGGAGAACATCTTCAAAATTATAGATGTCTTCGAGCAATGCCGGAGCATGTGGCCAGCCCCAGTCCTTGATACGCTCCATGTCGTTTTCACGCTCGTGGTACCAGACATTCCACTCATCAAACGAGATACCGACAGTCTTGGAAGAACGCTTCTTGCCTTTGATGTAATCAATGACGCCGCTCACTGTCCCGATGTAGCGATCAAGCTTCTCTGGCAGAGCCAAAAACTCTGCGGTGTTTTTCTCATAATTCTCAAAATACATATGCAGAGAAATATGATCGACGTTTTCGTAAGTATGGTCGAGCACAGTCGCTTCCCATTCCGGGAAGGTCGTCATACCTGGCCCTGAAGACCCGCAGACAATGAGCTCCAGACTCTGGTCGTAGGCTCGCATTGCCTTCGCGGTCTCATTCGCCAGATGCCCATACTCAGCAGCGGACTTGGCGCCCACTTGCCAAGGACCATCCATTTCATTTCCAAGACACCAGACCTTGACGTCCCATGGATCAGCACGACCATTTTTTCGGCGCAGATCGGACCAATAAGTCCCGCCCTCATGGTTCACGTATTCCAGAAAGGCACGGGCCTCATCCAGACCACGAGAGCCCAGGTTCACCGCAAGCATCATTTCGGTGTTGGCCTTCTCTGCCCAATCGGCAAACTCATGAATGCCAACCTGATTGGACTCAGATGTATGCCAGGCAAGATCCAACCTGGTTGGGCGGTCCTCCTTCGGGCCAATCCCATCTTCCCAATTGTAAGCTGAAACAAAATTACCGCCTGGGTATCTGCAGATGGGTGTATCAAGCCCTCGCACCAGATCGATCACGTCCTGCCGCATTCCACTGCTATCAGCAGTCGGATGATCTGGTTCATAGATGCCGGTGTAAACCGCACGTCCCAGGTGCTCAAGAAATGAACCGTAGAGTCGCTTGTCTATGTCCGCTATAATGTAGCGGGCATGTGCCGTAACGCGAGCTTTCACTCCGCCTCCCCCAATATATCATTATTTCCGGTTTATACCGGACTTGATGTTATACTAACGGTGAAGAGCCCAGTCCCGTCAAGTAAAAATTGTAGGACAAATCACTTAGGACAGGATGCGAAGAACGATATCCTGATCGTAATTGCCGAAGCCTCTTCCAAAAATATTGATCCCGCCGGGGTGGGCCGCGTCTTCGTGAACACCGATGCGCATCCGGATTGAGCGGTGTTGATCAACCTGCAAGTCGCTTAGCGTAACATTAGATATCTGGACGCCATCAACAAAACTGCCGAATTCATTGATCCGCCAGTTCTTCAATTTCCCATACTGAGAGCCGGAGTTCTTCCACCATGTGGGTGTGTAAACTCCACGTTTGTCGCCAAAATCTCCTGGCGAGGTCCACGTTCCGACATCAATTCCATTTACCTGCAGGAAGATGTCGGATGGCCAGTCTGCCGCAGTGCCAGGCACCTCGGAACTCAGCTCCATCGAAAACTCAATCGCAGAGATTTCCGAGCTTCTAAGCTTGGTATTATTGGGAAACTGGTACTCAACGGACCCTCGTGTAAACCACAACAGTGCGGCGCGCATACGATCTGGTTCGAGAAACGTATCAGGCACATCAAGCAGACCGATAACCCCTTCATTGGAGCACATGCCGCAGGGTCCTGTTACATCAGCGGCCGTATAAAGGCCAATGGGCATCGCAACCTCGATCGTATCCTTGCTGACGCCCGCAATATCATCACGAAAACCAACAAGTATCTCTGTAAAGGCAGTTCTGCAGACCTTCTGGCTTCCTTTGCGCGCTTTCCGGTTCTCCGTCGAGATCAATCCACAGTCTTCAAGAATTTGTAGATTTGACGACACAGTTGACTGCGGAAGCCCAAGTTCTTCGGAGATCTGGTTGACGTTCTTTTGATCGCCCGAACGCAACAATTTCAGAATTGAGACCCGAACCTCGCTTGCAAGACCCTTGATCACATCGGGTCGTTCGGAGGGATCAATCAGAAGAATTTTTGCGGGCATGGCGAGGTCACGGCTTGCTGACGAGGAAATTTTAAATATCAGCATTTCCGATATAAATAAAGCCCCACGCGCTGTTGCGGCGCAAAACGACCAAATATGACCTGGTCCGAGGATTAACTTCCGTGGGCTGTTGCACCCAATTGGCGGGAGATACTGCGACAGACATTTTGAAGTGCCTCACGACTCTCTTCGATCGTCTTTATTGATGTGCCTGATAACCGCTCCACAAACGGGATGGTCATCGCGGCAACGACCTGACCGCTGAAATCACGTATCGGCGCCGAGATGTTGTAGACGCCGCCGAGCGTCAAGGATGGGGTTTCACAGACCCCCTTTTCTCGCACGTCAGGCAACCCATTGATGAAATCCGCACGGCGATCTTCAGATCCCTCAGCAGCTTCCAGCAGGGCGGCCAACGCCCGTTCCTCTTTCCAGGCGGCCAGAACACGCCCAGACGCAGTATCGAAGAGTGGGATTTGCGCGCCGAGACGCACCAAAGTGATATTGTTGTCCTGACAATCGACCTGAGCGATGACCAACACCCGCCCGGAATGCAGAATCGCCATGTGAAGGGACTGATTGATTTCATCTGCCAGCCGCTGCATTTCCTCACCGGCAATCGCCGTAAGGCGGCGAATTGGTGGATGCTTGTGCGCGATCTCGAACATCTTGGTTGTCAAAGCATAGCGGTCACCATCATCAGACAGCTCAACATAGCCGCGCTGACGCAGCACCATAAGCATACGAAAAATCTCTGAAGTTGTGCGCCCGAGTGCTTTTGCAATTTCGACTTGGGTCATTCCGCGCGATTCTCCAGCGAGCATCTCCAGGATGTCCAAGCCCTTGGAAAGCGCTGGAGCGCGATACTTATCATCGTCAGGAATCTCAGTCATGCATCACCCCAAAATTGCGTCTCAGAAGCTTATACAGCCTCCAATTAATATGAAAGCAATCTCTCACAAATGAAATTTATTTTTGACATATAAAATAGACTTTTATTTTTGAATTTATGCGATAGAATGCAAATGGGAGGAAATGATGAACGCAAAAATCACTCTGCGCGGGATGACTTGGTCTGATCCCCGTGGTTATGATCCCCTCGTTGCAGCGGCGGAAAAATTTAGCCAGAAGCATTCGAACGTCAGCATCGTTTGGGACAAGCGCTCCCTGCAAGGCTTTGAAAGCAACCCGGTGGATGAGCTCGCGCAAACTTACGATCTTATGGTCGTGGATCATCCTCATGTTGGTGCCGTTGTGTCGGAGAGCTGCCTCCTACCCATAGATTCCCCCGAAACGGAGCCTGCGCTGTTGCAGCTCGCTTCAGAAAGCGTCGGCAAGAGTTTTGAAAGCTATTATTACAAAGGTCACCAATGGGCCCTGCCGCTTGACGCGGCCGCACAAGTCCAAGCAATACGGACCGACATCCTGGACCAACCGGCCTCCACCTGGACCGAAGTGATCGATCATGCCCGCAGAGGCAAAGCAATCTGGCCATTGCGCCCACCACACAACCTGATGTCCTTTTTCACACTGATGGCCAATCAGGGGACCCCTTGCGGAATTCTGCCACATACATTCGCCAACCAACCAGCCGGACTAAAAGTGCTGGAGGCAATGCAGACGCTGCACGATCTGGTAGATCCAGTTTGCCATGACATGGACCCCATCGCCGCACTCGACGCGCTGACGAACAGTCTGACGCTTGCGATTGCACCGCATACCTACCTCTACAAAGGCTACGCAAACGCAGGCTATCGGCCGCACCACGTGACCTTTCATGACATACCAAGCTTGGGAAACGCCGGGCCACTGGGGTCCGCATTGGGCGGAACGGGTATTGCGATTTCCGCCCGCACCGAGCATCCGGAAATTTGCAAGACATTTAGTCTCTGGGTGGCTGGGAGTGAAATCCAGTCAGGCCTTTACGCTCAATCAAATGGCCAGCCCGGAAACGCTGCGGCCTGGAGTTCTAAAAGCGTCAATGAACCCGTCTCAAATGCCTATTACAACACACGTATGACCCATGAGGCAGCCTGGCTGCGACCACGTCACAACGGATATATGGGCTTCCAGCAAGAAGGCTCGGAAATCCTCACAAACATCCTTAAGGGCAGGACGAGCCATAAGGCCGGACTTGAAGCCATGTCCGCGCGTTTCGATGTGAGCTTCAACAACGAAAATAAGAACCTGCTATGACCCTACTACCGCTTTCGGGCCTTAAGGTCCTCGATTTCAGTCAGTTCTTGGCCGGACCCTACGCAGCGCTTAAACTCGCAGACCTTGGCGCCGAAGTGGTCAAGGTGGAAAAGGCGGGAACGGGCGATCTGTCTCGCTATCTTTACCTGACAGACGTCAAAGTGAGCGGTGAGAGCACGATCTTCCATGCAATCAACCGCAACAAGAAGAGCGTTGCCGTCAACTTGAAGTCTGAAGCTGATAAGAAAGCGTTGCGCGAACTGGTCAAAGATGCAGACGTCATGCTTCAAAACTTCCGCCCGGGTGTCATTGACCGTCTCGGCTTTGGCTATGAAGACGTGAAGACACTCAACCCGAAAATAGTCTATGGTTCTGTTACCGGCTACGGCAGCGATGGACCTTGGGTCGACCTGCCGGGGCAGGATCTTCTGGCCCAGGCGCGGTCCGGTGTGATGTGGCTCACCGGCGGTCAGAATGATGGTCCCGTCGCCGTTGGACTACCAATTGCCGATGTACTGGCTGGTGCTTCACTAGCACACGGCATTCTTGCCTTGTTGTTCCGCCGTGAGCGACATGGGATAGGCGGTTGCACGGAAACATCACTGGTCGAAGCTCTCGCAGATCTCCAGTTCGAAGTCCTGACAACCTGGTTCAACGACGGCAATCGACGCCCACAGCGCTCTGCGCAAAACCCGGCTCATGCTTACCTGGCTGCTCCGTACGGCGTTTACGCAACATCTGACGGCCACATGGCGATTGCCATGGGTAAACTGGACCTTTTGGCTGAACTGACAGGCCTATCTGGCACAACAGCCTTGCTTGATGCTTTCACTCAACGCGACACGATCAAAAAAGAACTGGCTGCAAGGCTTGTGGAAGGAACGACAGCCCAGTGGCAGGTCAAATTCGAAGCGGCCGACATATGGGCCGCCCCAGTAATGGACTGGGAAGAACTGCAGGACAGCGGCGTCATGGAAACGCTGGACATGACTCAGGAGATCCACCGCGACGGGATATCTATGAGAACAACCCGGCTGCCTTTCAAGATCGATGGCGAACGACCGGCCTCGGATAGAGCCGCGCCGAAACTTGGAGAAGCCAACGAGCTTTTAACGAAAGGTTGGAGCTAGCGGTCTTAAGCCTCAACAGATCAATGAAACAACAAAGGCGGCTCCAAAGCCGCCTTTCTCTTTTGTTCTTTTATCTCAACAAGGGACTGTCCAAGTCCCCGCTGATATCAAGCCGGTTGTCGAAGTTATGCAGTCCAGCCGCCATCGATGACGTGCTCTGTGCCGGTTGTGAACCCACTTTCGTCAGATGCAAGATAGGCAACGAGTGCAGCGATTTCATCCGGTTGACCAATACGGCCCATGGGCTGGCGAGAAATGAATTGCTGCAAAGCCGATTCATAATCACCAGTATCGCGAAGGCGCTGATGCAGGCTCGGACTATCAACCGTGCCTGGACAAATCGAATTACAACGGATGCCATGCGTCACGTAATCTGCAGCAACGGAACGCGTTAGACCGGCAACAGCAGCCTTGGATGCCGAATAGATGCAACGATTGACAGGCGCAGTGATCGGCCCGGCAACGGAGGACATGTTGATGATCGAGCCCTTACCCTTTCCAAGCATATCAGGCAGCACAGCACGAATCATGCGGAACTGAGCTTTCGCATTGAGATCAAATGCAAAGTCCCAATCATCTTCAGTTGCTTGTTCAATGTTGCCGGCGTGAACAACTCCAGCGCAGTTGAAGAGAATATCGACAGCGCCGATATCAGCAATAAGAGCCTCGATCGCTGACTTGTCGAGAACGTTGAGGACCCGAGTTTCAACTCCAGGCGTCCCTTCAATCTCCTTCAACACCTCAGCATTGATATCAGTCGCTATCACCCGAGCACCTTCTTGGGCCATTCGCAACACCGAGGCACGTCCAATACCTTGTGCTGCAGCAGTCACAAGAGCGGTTTTTCCTTCAAGTCTTTTCATCTTGTTTCCTTCGCCAGTCGTCAAGAGCCACCGTTCCAGTCTACCAAACGCAGCGAGCTCGCCGGTTCGATTGGCTCATTATTTTTATCAGTGAGGATAGACGCACCACGGCCGAGTGCTTCCAATTCGGTTAAGATCAGTTTTCGTTAGCACATCCCGAACAGCGATGTCACACGGGTTGATCTTGCTCAAAAGGAGAAAATCAAGCGTCAAACGCTCACCCTCCCTTTCGATGCCTTGCGCGGATCCGACCTCAAGCTGTTGCGACGCAACCCGAGCATTGTTCTTGTCAGCATGCGGAGAAGGGTGCGATTTCATGCAACACCTTCGTTAGGTCGCATCTCGACCATGTAAATATGATCGGCAACCAGGACAGCTTCATCACGCTGGTTGAAAACCGTCAAACGTTCAACAACACGACCATAACCAGGGCGCTTTTCCATCAGTTCCTTATCGATGATTTCGACTTCAGAGCGGATCGTGTCGTTGATGAAAACGGGCTTTATAAACCTCATCCGGTCATAGCCATACGAAAAGGCCACAGGATTGATAATTGTCGCCGTAAGTCCGACGCCGATTGTAAACACCATTGTTCCGTGAGCAATGCGTTGGCCGAATGGCAGACTTTTGCAGAATTCCGCATCCAGATGATGCGGAAAGAAGTCGCCCGAATGGCCGGCATGCACAACGAAGTCAGTCTCGGTGATCGTGCGGCCAATCGTCTTGCGCCCTGCCCCAATCACAAAATCTTCAAAGTAAGTCGTCTGCTCAAGCATTGTTATGTCCTTACGGCCAATGGTGTTGCCGGCGCCGCGCTGCTTTCATAAGCGGCCTCCACCAGAGCCATAGTCTTCCATGCATCTGCAACAGCCCCCTGCAACTCCGTATCGTCACCAACGGCATATCTTTGCACTTGGGTCATTCGGCCAACAAACGCATCAATGAACCAACTTCCAATTAGTGGAACTTTGACCCACTCAGAACCACCTTTTGGGTAAATCCAAAGCTCGTCCGGTTCACCCTTCGGATAATCAAGATTGACGCCGAGCTTCACGTACGCCCCACCCTCGGTTCCACCGATCCGAAACTCGCAGGCCTGAAACTTGCGACCAAATGAATGGTTATGATTGATCGAAAGGCTGCACCGCACCTGATCGCCGAAATCCAGAATGGCGGACGTACGCGTCTGTGCAATCTTGGAAGAAGGATGCCCAAGAGTTTTGGCATGAACTCCCTTTGGATCTCCAAGCAATTCGCGGATGGTATCAAGGTAATGGATTGAGTGAAGCAGAATTTCAACGCGTGGTAAGCCGGCTAAGAACTCCCAAAGATGCCAAGGAGTATCAAGCGCAAGCCATGCGTCAAAATCGACAACTTCACCCAGCCAGCCGCGCGCAATTGCATCCTTCAAAGCCAGGATCATCGGAGCAAATCGTAACTGGAAATTGACAGCAGCACGAAGACCACGAGCCTCGCAAATATCTACGATACGGCTCGCCGCGGACAAGTCGGAGCCCAAGGGCTTTTGAATAAGAGCCGTCACGCCTTCCGGAAGCTGTTCCAAGATGCCGGGTATAGCTTCCGGCGGCACAGCGAGGTCAAAAACCACTTGGGAATTGGCAACAGCCTGTTCAACACTCGAGAAGACCGACGTGTTCCAAGCTTCGGCGAGTGCCTTGGCCTTCGCAAAATCAGGGTCATAAATCCCGGCAACCGCAAAGCCTGCCTGACGATAAGCGGGCAAATGGGCATCAGAGACGATCGAACCCGCACCAAAAATTACAACCGGCAAGCTACGCGATGGTGGGTCAATCGCTTGCCGCAACACCCCCGGGGCAAACTCAGTCATGATGGAAGACCTCTTCCATCTCGGCCCACCATTCTCCTTCTTTTCGCGTATCCAAAGGGCGTTGCAAAGGGTTGCACACAGCCCACCAGCGCTGTGTCTCCGGATCCTCGCCCATACGCGCCATATCGGCCTCAAAATCCGATCCGTGATATTCAAAGTAGGAGAAGAGAAGGTTCTCTGGTTCTTTCAGGAAGATCGAATAGTTGCGAATGTTACAGTCCGAAATTTTTTCCAGAACTCCGGGCCACACCGCAGCATGAAGGCGTTTGTACTCGGCGATACCCTCGCCATCCAATCCGACCACGCTTCCCTTCCGTTCCATTAGCTCTCTCCATTGCGAAATGTTTTTGAAAGCCCCTGCACGCGGCGCTGCAGAAGGGCAACTTCATCCCATTCGATACCAAGACCGGGAACTTCAGGCGCGAGTGCCCGTCCCTCTTTGATGGTCATGGGCGCTGCAATGTCATCAAGTTGCGGAATATATTCCAGCCAAGGCGCATTGGGCACTGCGCAAACCAGACTGACATGCAGTTCCATTAGGAAGTGAGGACAGATCGCAATGTTATGCGCCTCCGCCATATGGGCGACCTTGAGCCAAGGTGTGATGCCCCCAACCCGCGCGACATCTGCCTGAACAATGCCGCATGCTTCAGATGCAACGTAGTCCGCGAACTGGCCTGGCGAGTAGAGGCTTTCCCCGACCGCAACGGGAACCCTGCACTGGGACGCAAGCCGGGCATGGCCAGCAATATCGTCCGACGGCAATGGTTCCTCGAACCAGGCAATACCAAGTTCTTCAAGCATCGGTACACATCGCAGTGCCTGGGCGGAAGTCATGGACTGATTGGCATCGGTCATGATTTCGTAGCTGAAGCCAACCACATCACGCACTTTTTCAAGACGGGCGCGATCTTCTGACAGGTGCGGCTTGCCAATCTTGACCTTGCTTCCGGAAAAACCCTTTTCCTTTGCTGCGATCGCATCTTCGGCCAAGGCCTGAGGCTCAATGTGAAGCCAACCGCCTTCCGTTGTGTAGAGCGGTACATCCGGCTTCGCTCCACCCGCCATTTGATACAACGGCAAACCTGCTCTGCGACATCTAAGATCCCATAACGCAGTATCAATCGCGGCAAGCGCCAGGGACATGATAGGTCCGACCGCCGTTGCATGGCTGGTGAAAAGCAGATCGCGCCAGATCGCTTCAATCGCCTCAGCCTCACGTCCCAGAAGCATGGGAACAAGGGTCTGCTCAAGAAGCGACATGATCGCAGGACCACCATCACCAATCGTGTAGCTGTAGCCGGTTCCCACAGCCCCTTCGCTGTCGGTGATACGCACGAATGGCGTTTCCTGGCTTTTGAATGACTGAATGGCATCAGTACGCTGAACTTTGGGAACAAGGTCCAGCATAAAGATTTCAATTTGCTCGATTTGCGCCATGTGCTCAGGTCCTCAGTGATACGCCACTTTCAGCGTCAAATAGGTGACATTTGTCCAAAGTGATCTGGAATCGCATGGTTTCACCCGGTTCAACCGGGCGCGGATTCAACATTTTCGCCTGAATTTCAGTATCCGAGATCTCACCGAACAGAATGGTTTCCGTACCCAGAGGCTCAGACAACGAAACCGTCATATCGAGTTCTGCCATGTGCTCTTCCGGAGGCAGGGCATGTCCAATCGGCATTATGTTGTCTGCACGCACACCATATTGAACGCGTTGCCCTTCCGCAGCTGAGTAGCGCGGCGGAACAGGTAAGCTGGTTCCATCGGAGAAGACGACCTGACCACCCTTAACGACACCGTCAATCAGGTTCATTGGGGGGGAGCCTATAAAAGTCGCGACAAAGGTACTGACAGGATTGGCGAAGACCTCAAGTGGCGTACCCTGCTGTTCAATAGAACCATTGCGCATGATTACAATGCGATCAGCAAGTGTCATTGCCTCGACCTGGTCGTGGGTCACGTAGATGATTGTAGTCTTGATCTTGCGGTGCAGCTTCTTGATCTCGACGCGCATCTGCGTGCGCAGTTTTGCATCAAGGTTGGAAAGCGGCTCATCAAACAGGAAAACGTCAGGATGACGCACGATCGCGCGGCCCATGGCAACGCGTTGGCGCTGCCCACCGGACAACTCACCCGGTTTGCGATCCAGCAAAGGCGTTAGCGACAGTATGGCTGCAGCTTCATCCACCGCAGCCTCGATTTCCGCTTTATCTTTGCCAGCAATCTTTAGCGAGAAGCCAAGATTTTCTCGTACACTCATATGCGGATAAAGCGCGTAGTTCTGGAACACCATTGAGATGTTTCGGGCCCGCGGCGGCAGATCATTGACCACACGGTCGCCAATCCTAATGTTGCCGCCACTGATATTCTCAAGCCCTGCAATCATGCGCAATGTCGTCGACTTGCCGCATCCAGATGGTCCGACAAACACAACAAATTCATTGTGCCCGATGTCCAGGTCGATGCCATGAACCACTTCAAGTTCGCCGTATTTTTTGACGACTTTTTCGAGATGTACCTCTGCCATTTTTTTATCCCTTTACGCCGCCAAATGTGAGCCCTGCAATCAGATGCTTCTGAACAAGGAAAGTCAGAACCAGAGCGGGAATGATCATCAAAACGGCCAGGGCGCACATGCCACCCCAGTTGAGCGTGAATTCTGATGTGAAATCGAGAAGCCCGACGGGCATTGTTTTCGACGTCACAGAGCGAGTGAGCTGGGATGCAAGCGCATATTCATTCCAGGAAGTTAGGAACGCAAAAATACCAGCGCTTGCTATACCTGCGCGGGCGACCGGGAATTCGACACGCCAAAAAGCCTGCCAACGCGTACAGCCATCAATTTCAGCCGCCTCCGCGAGTTCTTTGGGCACCTGGCGGAAGAAGCCGTCGATCAACCAGATCGTGAAGGGCACGTTCATCGCCACATAGGTCAGGATCATACCGAAATGGGTGTCGATAATGCCGATACGCGCATAGACAATAAACAGTGGCAGAGAGAGAGCGACACCGGGCACTGCGCGGGTCACCATGAGACCAACGAAGATCGCTGACTTGCCCCGAAACCTGTAGCGTGCAAACGCGTAACCACCTGCCATACCGACCAGGATCGCGATCGCTGTAGATGTCACCGAGATGATCAATGAATTCATGAAGTAGGTGACAACGGGAACACCGCCCTCTCCTGCTCCGGCGAACATTGCACGGTAGTTATCAAAATTCAGATCGTTCGGTATCCAGATTGGCGGCTTAGCCATGATCTCGACCGTCGGACGGAACGAGTTCAAAACAATCCAGAGGCCAGGAAGGCAGATGATTGACATGGCAACAAACAATGTCATCAGGTGAGCCAACTTAAGACCATGTGCCCGAAGGCGATGGGAACGGTTCGCATCCATCGATCAGCCTCCCATGCCAAGTTCATTCCGCGCTGATGTCAGCTTGCGAAAGAAGTAAACGGTGAAGAAGATCGCCAGGAAGATGGACGTGTAGCCCATAGCATTGGCGTAACCCATTTTCGCATCGACGTAGCCGGTTCGCCCAATCAACGTCCAAAGCAATTCGGTGCGCCGAGCTGGCCCGCCATTGGTCATGATCTGCACAATGTCATAGGCGCGCGCAACATCGAGCGAGCGAATTGCCATCGCGATATAGATGAAGGGCATGATGAAAGGCAGCGTAATGTGGCGGAAAGTTTGCCAGCTGGTGCAGCCATCAACCTTTGCAGCTTCAAGCGGATCCTTCGGAATGGCATAAAGACCTGCCAATATGAGGATCGCGAAGACACTGGTGGACGTCCACACTTCGGCGAAGATAATCGAAAACATCGCCAGCTTGCCATCGACGAGCCAAGGAATAACCTGGTCGGTGATGCCGAGGCTTTGCAACGCGTTGTTCACAAGACCGACGTTGTCGTTGAAGATGAACTTGAACTGAAAACCGACAAGTACCGGCGAAAACATCATCGGAAACATCATCATGGTACGCAGCGCCCGCTGGCCACGAGTGACCTTCGAGACCAGCAGCGCCAATCCGAGACCCAGCAGCATCTCCAGGTTCAACGCGATTGTGAGCAGCACGATAGTCCGACCAAAGGCCGCCCAAAACTTTGAATCCGTCAGCGCCTTTTCATAGTTGTATGTACCGATCCACTTGAAAAGGCTATCGGGCCGCGTCAGTCGATATGGCGTAAAACTGGAATAAAGAGATAGCAGCAGCGGCAACATGACGACAGCGGCCAAGACGATGATCGCAGGCAGCAGCAGAAGCAGCCACGGGGGCAGTTTGTAACGAAACATGTTTGCTTTCCGATGGGCATCTGAAAGCGGGGCGGCAGCATGCCGCCCCGACTGGAACCAGGGGGATTAGTACTCCCCGTTTTCCCGCATCATGTCATCCACGGCTTCAGCAGCAGCTTCGAGAGCCTCCTCTGAAGTCTTGTCACCAAGGATGGCAGCCTGCAACTCTGGAAAGATAAGGTTGGTCGCCTCAATCCAGTACGGCGTTGCCGGTACAGCGAACGCTGTCTTCGCAGTTTCCTTGAACGCAGCAAGAACCTCTGAACGGTAGGGATCAGACTTGGCCTGTTCCGTCACGTAGTCCCAAACAGCAGTCCGTGTCGGAAGTGGGCCGGCATCGCTTTCCATTTTCTGACTGTCTTCATTGGTCAAAAACATAACGAGAGAAGCAGCGGCTTCTTTGTTCTCACAATCAGATGTGACCGAGAAACCATGGAACCCAGACCAACCTGTACGCACGCCAGCAGAGCCTTTTGGCGCCGGGGCGATACCCACGTTGCCGGCGACTTTGGAAGAAGCAGGATCATTGAAGAATCCAGCCCACCCCGGCCAATCCAGGTTCATTGCGATAGTGCCAGAGGCAAAACCGTTCCCAAGATCATCCCAAAGGTAGCTGGTTGTTCCAGGAGGCACAGCGCCTGCATCATATAAGTCTACAAACCAGTTCAGCGCACGCACACCGGCTTCAGAGTTAAAAGCAGGAGAGAAGTCATCGTTGAACAACTTGCCGCCTTCGGCAACGACCATCTCGTAAAACCGGCCAACAATCGCCTCATCTTTGCCTGCATACTGAGTGCCATAGCGGTTTGGCGGATCAGAAAAGAACACGGCCTGATCACTGACCTGTTCCCAGGTCTCGGGAACCGCCAGATCGTAGCCATACTCGGCCTTGAACTTGGCCTGGTTATCGGCGTCTTCGTAAAGGTCTTTCTGGTAGTAAAGTGCAGAGACGTCGAACTGCCCACGTGGCAACATCACAAGTTTGCCGTCAAGCGTGGCGGCTTTGATGTTCGCAGGAACAAACTCTGCAACGGTTTCAGCAGGAACCAGGCCGCTCAGATCCATGTAAAGTGACGGATACTGAGACGCAAAAGAGGAATGGTTTGAACCTACGCACCAGCTCGTCGTTCCTGCCGCGATGTCAGACTTGAATTCCTTGTCCATCTCGAAATGGTTTTTCTTCGAGATGATGTTTACCTTGGCTCCAGTCTCTGCTTCCCACTCAGAAATACGACCATAGAGCGCTTCGTATTGCTGACCGCCAATCAGCTTGGCATCGAGGGTAACACCGTCGAATTCACCAGCCTGCGCATATGATGCGCACATGGCAGCAAGCACCAGCGCGGATGCGCCAGACGCGAAATTTTTCATGAAGTCCTCCCAGTATTCATAAATCGTTCCGGTTTGGAGATCCTGGTGATAGGTCTTTTTACTACCAGAAAATTTTATATTCGGAATGATCTTTTATATCTAAACTTGACAGCGAGACGGTGTCAAGTTCAATTCCTCATGTGAAACGCACTCTAAGCAACGTTAGGGAGGAGACTAAATGCTGCTGGACACCCACCTTCACCTCGTGAACAGGGACTTGATTTCGTACCCTTGGCTTGGCGACGCGCCAGCTTTGGATCAAAACTGGACCTATGAAGCTTATGCGGAAGTCGCCAAACGCGTCGGCATCACGCGGTGCTTGCATATGGAAGTCGATGTCGCAGAAGAAGACATTGCCCGCGAGACAGAGATGGTGCGTACTCTGAAGGCACGCGAAGACAACATGGTATGCGGCGCTATCGCAAGCGGACGTCCAGAGCATGATGGTTTTGCCGCCTATCTGGAAAGCCTGGACACCGATACAGTCAAAGGGATCCGACGCGTCCTCCACGTCGTACCCGATGAGGTGTCACAATCGCCTTTGTTCCGCGAAAACATAAAGAGCCTTGAAAGCCGGAACTTGCCCTTCGACATTTGTGTTCTGGAAAAACAACTCCCGCTCGCCTGCGCGCTGGCCGACGCAGCGCCGAACGTAAGCTTTGTGCTCGACCACTGCGGCGTGCCGGAGATCGCTGGTGGCGACTATCAGACATGGGCAGACAAGATCAGTGACCTTGCCCAGCGCCAGAATGTGAACGCCAAAATTTCCGGGATCATTGCCTATACCGGCGGAGGCTTCACGCTCGAAACACTGCGTCCATATGTCGAACATGTGATTAGTGTCTTTGGATGGGATCGCGTCGTTTGGGGATCAGACAGTCCCGTATGCACACTCGCTGCCAATCTGGAAACCTGGGTAGCAGCCACCTATGCACTCACGCAAGGTTGCAGCGCCAATGAACGGGCAAAACTCTTTCACGAGAATGCCACCCGCATCTGGAACATTACCTAGCAGAACCGCAAATCATCTGGCAGAGCCACGACTAATATGAAAGCGTACGGCGTGTTGCTGTGCGCGTCCCCCATGTCAGCGCGTATCACAAAACGCCAAACTCTCGCAGAATTTTGCCGATTTGTGCAGGACGCTCCGTACGCGCTTTGCCAAAACTATCCGGAAGGTCGTGACGCGCTATTGCCTCGACCTGATTTTCCATTGTGTCTCGAAGTTCGGACGACAAAAAAGTGGCCGAGACATTGGCCGCATCGGCAAAGTAGCAAAGATCACGAGCCTGCAGGCTTTCAACCAAGTCCTCTGATCCGCTCGCCTTTTGGGTAATGATCTGCGGGACACCGCGCTCAAGCGCATAAAGCACCGATGTCGATCCTCCACTTGTGACCATCAGTTTAAGAGCTTCGGCATAGGCATAGAAGTTTGGCTTCTCGACCAAGTGAACGCGCGAAGAGGCTTCCGGTTTTGACGTCCCATCATAGCGCTCCAAATCTAGAATGACCTCCAGATCTGTCGTCTTTAGTACAGCAGATAGAATTTCCCAAGCTGATGAGCGTTCAAAATGCCTGCCATGCTGGAAGTAGCAGAGGTCGACATCATGCGCGCCTGCTGATGGAGCCGCCTCACCGTCCAGCGCATCCCACAACATGCTGCCCGCATGGACCACATTCTTTCGAGTTTTCGTGTCATCATCATCAAGTTCAGGAACACTGCGCAAAAGAAATGCATCCCCCCAAAGCTCGTCCAGAGAAACAGAACCTGAAAGCCCCGCTGCCATAGATGCCCGCTCGGATATCCAGCACCATTGGTCCTGCCGCCATTTCTGCCGGCGATGGCGCTCATTCTTTGGAGCCATCTGGTCTTCGATCGGAAACAGTGGTGCAGCAGTTCCAATGATAAGCGTTCGAACGTCGCAAACCGACTTCAAAAGGGTATGAACAGGGTTGAATTGGGTTGTAACCAGAGTGAACCATCCGCGGTCCTTGATCAAAGCCGCAAGGGTGTGAAACTGGCTCAGAGTCGTCTCGACCGTGGCCCACAAGCTCATTGAAAACGCCTTGCTGTCTTCAACCTTGAGACAGTTGAACCCAGCCTTCACCGTGCTTTCAAATCGATCTGCCGGACAAAGCAACACCGGCCGAACCCCAAGCTTTTCCAGGTCGCGATAGACCGTTTTCGCTGCGCCCACAAAGCCGGGCGTCCACGGCACAAGAATCGGGATTTCAAGGGTCATTCAATAACTTCAGCTGGCTCGCACTTACGCATCGTGACCTGATCAACTATAGCTCATTAGATCAGGTAGGCCGTTCTTGCCAGACAAGTGCAGCAATTCATAGCCAATGTCCGCAGTTCCCTCAAAAAAAGAAAAAGCCCCGCAGCGACACCGCGGGGCTCTCCAGCACCAAGACGAAATCTTAGGTGATGCTATTCTTGAAGCATTCTTGCGATCGAAAACAGCATGCCGTCATTGGTTCGACTTGTCATAAGGGAAAGTCCCTGCGGAGCATCCTCGAGAGAGCTTCCAGGAACGGAAAGTTCCGGCGTTCCGTTTAGTCCCGAAACACAGGTCATACACATAATCGCAAAACGATAGGCCTCAAACTCCTCTGAGCTGGCATCGAGACGCGGAGCAGGACCTGGCGTTGTCGGCGCAACAAGCAGCACATTGTCGCCAAGCACCTCGTCCATTTGCGAACGAATAGCCAAACGCTGCGCCTTTGCTTCTTCAAAAGCTTTTCTGGTAATTTTTGAAGCCGCCGCAAACCGATCCGCCACTCCAGGACCAAAGGCAGGATGGTTCTTGGAGATCCATTCTCCTTGAGCCTGCCAGGCTTCATAGGCTTGGTGCACGCGGAACGTTGCAAACCAGTCTTCAACACCTGGGCCTGGCAGCGGCTGTGTGTTCGCTCGGCCAAATAACGCTTCGAGCCGTGCGATCTGTGGCGCAAGAACAGCACGAACGCCATCACTGGTTCGATTCCAAATGGTATCAGGCATCCAGAGCTGCAAGTCGGCAGACGGAGACCGGGCATCAATACCCAATGCGGCCCCCACCTTCGTGAAGACGCCAAGGTCACGCGCGAACCATCCCGGAACATCAAAACTTGGCGCGAGGGGAACCAAACCCTCCCCACTCACCAGACCATGAGTCGGTCGCAATCCGAAAAGTCCGCAAAAAGCAGCTGGTGCACGAACGGATCCACCCGTATCGCTTCCAAGAGCAAAATCGACCAGCCCGGCAGCCACAGCCGCTGCAGAACCTGATGAGGATCCGCCCGGAACCCGGTCAGGTGCAGCCGAGTTGATTGGCGTGCCATAGTGAGCGTTTACGCCCAGAATGCTGTACGCCAGTTCATCCATGTGAGTGTAGCCAACCAGCTGGGCACCCTGCTGCAGAACTTGAACGAGCGCTGGTGCAGTTTGCTTTGCTGCCGCATGCGTCTCTTTCCAGGAAGGGTTTCCATTGCCCTCGATACGCCCTGCAAATTCATAGTTTTCTTTGGCGGCAAAAGTCACACCATCAAGAACACCACTCCCGGTTTTTAAGGGAGCCTCCAGGATTTCGGTAAAGGCATTCACATTGTCATTTAGCATTCTATTTCTCTTTTCTAATGCCTTCAAAGTTTTAGATCGATATCACATCGGCGCGCCGCCGATATGATATGGGCCTCAAGCGCTGCACACGCAGCGGAGCAGTCCTTGTCGAGAATTGCAGCCACGATTTGACCATGCTCGCGCGCGGTGTCTGCGACACACTCGATAATCACCATGGGAACCCACTGACTATCCTGAATCAGCTTCGCCATATGCTGGCGCATATCCTTGTAGAGCTCGTTTCCGCAACTCTCAAAGATAAGGTCATGAAACAAGGTGTCCTGCTCCGCCGCGGCAACTGCGTCGCCTTTTTGGGCAGCCTCCGTCAACGCTTCGGCAGAAAGACGCAAGCGGGCAACCACACCGTCGTCCATATTGCCATATGCAAGTGCCAAAGCTGCAGGCTCAAACTTGGCGCGAAACTGATAAACATCGTGGAGCGAATAGCCTTCGTTGTTTGGCCAGTAATCCATCGGGCGTCGCCGTTCAGGCTCCGCAACAAATAACCCGCGCCGCTGCTCAACCCTTATCAATCCCAACGTTTCCAACATCGACACGCCTTCCCTGACGGAGGGTCGAGAGACTGACAGGAGAGCACAAATATCACGTTGTGACGGCAGGGCATCTCCTGGCCCAAGCTGTTCTGTTTCAATATGATTTTGGACCCAGCGAGCAACTTTCAAGGGCACAGAAAGCTCGTTTTCCCCGACTGCGCCATGCGGCGATGAGATTGAGAGTTGTGACGTCATATTAGTCAGAAATGCCTAAATATTAAACTTGCGTATTTTTTAGACTGACCATACCGTTGACTGGTCAGACCAGAAAATAAATCCGGAAACTTCACAAGCAAAAATAATTGATAATGATGAAAATTCAACAATAAAATTCATATTTAAAATAATAATTAAACCAAATATAGAATACCTATAATATAGATTTTATTTTTATAAATAAAAATGTGGAGAGAAACAAATAAACTGCCATATTTTTCAGAAGAGGACAGAAAATGGCACTTAAGAAATTCAGAGGGGCTGCTATAGCAGCTCTTTCAATTGCGGCACTCGCAACAACCTCCATTCATGCGATGGCCGCAGGCACACTTCGTGTGGGTATGACAGCATCAGATATCCCGCTGACCACAGGTCAAACTGACCAAGGTGGTGAAGGTATGCGTTTCATGGGCTATACCGTCTATGATTCCTTGATCGAATGGGACCTTACAAGCTCTGAAAAGCCATCCGTCCTGATCCCGGGTTTGGCGACTGAGTGGGCTGTTGATGAAGAAGATCAGACAAAATGGATATTCAAAATCCGTGAAGGCGTCACATTTCATGACGGCAGCCCGTTCACGGCAAATGATGTTGTCTGGAACTTTGAAAAGCTGCTGAATCCAGACAGCGAACAATATGATCCGCGTCAGTCTGCACAAGGCAAGTCTCGTATTCCGGCAGTTGCTTCTTACAAGGCGATTGACGACTTCACCTTGGAAATCACCACCAAAGAACCTGATGCGACCCTGCCTTACCAGCTAGCGTGGATCCTTATGTCTTCCAAAGCAAACTGGGAAGCGCATGACAAAAGCTGGGAGGAAGTGGCCAAAGAACCTTCAGGTACAGGTCCGTGGAAGCTCGAGAGCTTCGTACCTCGTGAACGCGCAGAGCTTGTTCCAAACTCCGAGTACTGGGATGACACGCGTGTACCAAAGCTCGACAAGATGGTTCTGATGCCTCTGCCAGAGCCAAATGCACGCACTGCAGCTCTTCTTTCGGGTCAGGTTGACTGGATTGAAGCCCCGGCTCCAGACACAATCCCCGCTCTGACAGGGAATGGTTTTGAGATCGTTTCAAATGCATACCCTCACAACTGGACGTGGCACCTTTCCCGTCTGGAAGGGTCTCCGTGGAACGACATTCGTGTTCGTAAGGCCGCCAACCTTGCAATTGATCGCGAGGGTTTGAAGCAGCTTCTCGGTGGGCTAGCCATTCCTGCCAAGGGCTTCCTGCCACCGTCAAGTCAGTGGTTCGGCAACCCAACCTTCGAAGTCAAATACGATCCGGAAGCAGCCTTGGCACTGATGGCGGAAGCTGGTTACAGCCCAGAAAACCCGCTGAAGGTTAAAGCACTGATCTCACCATCAGGTTCCGGTCAAATGCTGCCGTTACCGATGAACGAGTATGTTCAGCAGAGCCTTGCAGAAATCGGCATCGAAGTTGAGTTCATGGTTGTCGAGTGGAACCAGATGATCAATCTGTGGCGTGCCGGCGCTGCCGACCCAAGCGTCGACGGTTCGATGTCCATCAACTTCACGTACTTCATTCAGGATCCCTTCACAGGCCTGATCCGTCACCTGTCTTGTGACCTTATCGCGCCAAACGGCACCAACTGGGGCCACTACTGTGATCCGGAAATGCAGGACCTGTTCAAGCAGATCAAAACCACTTTTGATGCCGCAGAGCAGGATGAAGTCTTGAAGAAGACACACGAGAAATACGTCAACGAAGCACTCTTCCTGATGGTTACTCATGACGTGGCACCACGTGCAATGAGCCCAAAAGTTGAAGGCTTTGTTCAGGCTCAGAACTGGTACCAGAACTTCTCTGGCATCACGATCGCCGAATAAACTATCTGAAGATCGCGGAAGCAATTCCGCGATCTTTCTCGTCGCCAAAGTCGCCAGCCAGGATCTGCCAATAACGGTTGACCTGCCACCACCGACAGCAAAACGGTCCTGCTGATGTTCGCCTATTTCGTTCGTCGATTATTGTATGTTCTCCCGGTTGCCATCGGCGTTAGCATCATTTGCTTCCTGCTGGTTCACATCGCACCAGGTGACCCTCTCACTGCAATCATGCCAGTTGATGCGACCGCAGAAGAACAAGCTGCAATGCGCTCTGCCTACGGCCTGGACAAACCACTACCGGTTCAATACGCAATCTGGATCGGCAAAGCCGCAACAGGCGATCTCGGAAAGTCAATTGCCACCGGAAGACCGGTCGCAAATGAGGTCTTTGCAGCCGTAAAGAATTCCCTGCTGCTCGCCTTCGCGGCCAGCATCATCGCTTTTCCGATTGGGCTCTTCCTGGGCTTCGTTGCAGGCTACTTTAGAGACACGATCTTTGATCGGATCGTGACCGGATTTGCGATCACAGGCGTCTCTGTTCCCAATTATTGGCTTGGGATCGTTCTTGTCATCATCTTCTCAGTAAATCTGTCCTGGCTGCCATCCATGGGCGCTGGCCCCGGAGGTTCGGGAGAATGGGCGTGGGACTACGCCCATATCCGCCACTTGATCCTTCCTGCTGTCACCCTTGCCGTAGTTCCGATCGGGATCGTTGCGCGCACTGTCCGCGCCCTCGTGGGTGACATATTCTCGATGGATTTTGTTCAGGCACTTTATGCCAAAGGCATGCGTCACAGCGATGTCCTGAAACACGTCATCCGCAATGCGGCACCGACAGCACTTTCCGTTATGGGGTTGCAACTTGGCTATCTTCTGGGCGGTTCAATCTTGATTGAGACTGTTTTCAACTGGCCCGGCTCTGGCTTTCTCCTGTCAAACGCGATTTTCCAAAGGGACCTGCCTTTACTCCAGGGCACCATCTTGGTGCTCGCGCTGTTCTTCGTCTTCATGAACCTCATTGTTGACGTGGCCCAGGCCGCCATTGACCCTCGCATCAAAAGGTCCTGAAAATGACCGTTGCAGCAGAACCAATCATCACCGAAGAAGTGAAGCAGAAAAGTCCGGGCTATTGGGCTGGCGTCATGAAACGTTTCATGCGCGACCCTGTTGCTGTGGGATGTGCCGTGATCATCCTGTTACTCATTCTTTCGGCAATTTTCGCGCCCTATCTCGGCCTGAATGATCCCTACAAGGCGAGCATGATCAAGCGCCTCAAGCCAATCGGCTTCCCTGGCTTTCCGCTTGGTACCGATGAGCAAGGCCGCGATATGTTGGCGCGTTTGATTTACGGCGGACGACTAACGCTCTTTGTCGGGCTAACGCCCGTTGTTCTTGCATTCTTTATCGGATCGTCACTCGGATTGATCGCCGGCTATGTCGGCGGCTGGGTAAACACGGTCATTATGCGCACGGTAGACATTTTCTTCGCCTTCCCGTCCGTGCTGCTGGCCATTGCGATCTCCAGCGCACTGGGAGCCGGTATTGTCAACAGCCTCGTGTCCCTGACAATTGTCTTTATACCCCCGATCGCGCGTGTCGCTGAAAGCGCAACCGCGAGTGTCCGTTCACTTGATTACATAGATGCAGCACGCGCCACAGGTGGCAATGCACTGACGATTGTCCGCGTTCATGTCATTGGCAACGTATTGGGACCTATCTTCGTCTACGCAACGAGCCTCACCAGCGTCTGCATGATCCTTGCAGCAGGCCTCTCCTTCCTGGGCATTGGCGTCCGGCCACCTGAGCCTGAGTGGGGGCTTATGCTCAATACCCTGCGCACCGCGATCTATGTCAATCCGTGGATTGCCGCGCTTCCCGGACTGATGATCTTCATTACGTCCCTTTGCCTCAATCTTTTGAGCGACGGCCTTCGGAGTGCAATGAATGTCAAAGACTGACGCCACAAACAGCACAAGTGATCGCGGTGGGCCACGTCAACCTCTGATCATCGCCAAGAACCTTAAAAAGCACTTCCCGATACGCTCCGGAATGCTGAACCGCCAGACAGCAACAGTGCATGCGGTCGACGGCATTTCATTTGACGTCAAGAAGGGCGAGACTCTCGGTATCGTCGGGGAGTCTGGCTGCGGAAAGTCAACGACGGCCAGATTGCTGATTGGCCTGATCGAACTGGATGACGGCTCCATCATCTTTGATGGCGACGTTCTTGGCAGCGATATCAAACTCAAGGAACTTCGACGCGGCGTTCAGATGGTGTTTCAGGACAGCTATGCCTCGCTCAACCCTCGAATGACCATCCTGGACTCCATTGCGTTTGGCCCTAAAATCCACGATCACAAGGATCCGGCCAGCGTTGCGCGCAACCTGATGGAACGCGTAGGACTTGATCCGGAGCGCTTTGCGATGCGTTATCCGCATGAGCTTTCCGGCGGCCAACGTCAGCGCGTAAACATCGCCCGAGCCCTCGCGCTGTCCCCCCGCCTGGTCATTCTGGATGAAGCAGTATCAGCGCTCGACAAATCCGTCGAAGCACAAGTGCTCAACCTTCTGTCCGACCTGCGCGAAGAACTAGACCTTACCTATGTCTTCATATCTCATGACCTGAACGTCGTTCGATACATCTCGGACCGCGTTCTGGTGATGTATCTGGGTGAGGTTGTCGAAGTCGGTCCTGTGGAGGCAGTCTACAAAGAACAAGCCCATCCCTACACCGCTTCCCTCTTTGCAGCCATGCCGTCTATGGATCCGGACAACCGAACAGAGGAGCCCCCTCTTGCAGGTGACCCACCAAATCCGATTGATCCGCCAACCGGATGCCGTTTCCATACAAGATGCCGCTTTTCCGAAAGCGTCTGTTCAAAGGTAAAGCCCAAACTGAATGTCATTGCAGACAACCCCGATCATCTGGCGGCCTGCCATATCAAGGATGTAGGCTCTGGGCACAGCCTCGCGGCACAGGAGGCCGGCGAATGACCCAAACACCCTTGGTCGAATTCGAAAACCTCAAGGTCCGTTTCAAAGGTGAAAGAACGGTCCACGCCATCAACGGATTGAACCTGTCGCTTCAGCCGGGCGAAATGCTCGGTCTCCTTGGAGAGTCTGGATCCGGTAAAAGCGTTACGTTGAAAACACTGCTGCGCCTGCTGCCACCAAAACGCAGCGAGCTTGAAGGGTCTGTCCGTGTCAACGGAACAGACATAATGACCCTTTCGGGCAACGCACTTGCATCCTATCGAGGTGGCGACGTCTCAATGGTGTTTCAGGAACCTGCATTAGCGCTCGACCCTGTTTACACGATTGGCGATCAAATCGCGGAAACCGTCATGCGCCACAAAGGCATCGGCAAGACTGCCGCGATGGATGTGGCGCTCGATATGTTGACACGCGTGCGCATCCCCTCTCCCGAACGCCGGCTGAAGAACTATCCGCACGAGCTATCGGGCGGCATGCGCCAACGAGCAATGATTGCACTTGCCCTTTCGTGTCGTCCAAAATTGCTCCTTGCCGATGAACCGACCACTGCACTTGATGCAACAGTTCAAATCCAGATCCTTCTGCTCCTTCGTGAGCTGCAAAAGGAATTCGGCATGGGTGTCATCTTCGTCACCCATGATATTGGCGTGGCAGTCGAGGTGTCTGACAAGATTGCGATCATGTATGCCGGCAATCTGGTAGAGACCGGAACGACCCGTGATGTGATCAGAAATCCTCAGCATCCCTACACCAAGGGATTGCTGGCAGCCAACCTTCATGGTGTCGTCAAGGGCGAACGACTGGACGCAATTCCAGGCTCTCCTCCCGCACTTGAAGAACCGCCACACTGCTGCTCTTTCGCGCCGCGTTGTGCTTTCGCAGAAGACAGGTGCCGTTCAGACCTACCACCGGTCACCGACTTGGGTGGTGGCCATAGCGTCAGCTGTGTTCTAGCCGCTTCAACGACAACGGCTTAAGCAGACGCCACGAGCTCAGGAACGTGATTGAACCAATTCTTCCAGCCATTGAACAGCTGAGGGAATTGGTTCGACAACAGGCACTGCAAGATCTTTCGCAATTCTGCGACCCGCAACTGCGAGAGGCCCTCCACCAATGACAATCGCCTCGACACCATCTTCGCGGATCGCGGTCAGAGCCGCTTCTCGTAGACGATCAGCGAGCAGCTCCTCTGACTGCATCGTCTCTTCAAGATCACCTCTGGTCAAATGAACCGACGTAAGTTGTTCGCCGCCTACATATGAAGCCATACGAAGCTTGATCGCCTCGACGAGATCCGGTGTTGTCGTCACAATGGCAAACCTTCTGCCGTTGGCACCAGCGACACGCGCCGCGGACTGCGCAATCCCAACAACCGGCACCGTCAGCGCGTTGGCCAAGGCATCACGTCCCGGATCTCCGAAGGCGGAGACTATGACACCTGCTGGCAAAATTCGCTCAATATCGCTTTTGAGATCAAAAACGGCGCTCGCTGAATTGGACAGAGCCATCTCGTTGGTAATCAAAGAGGCACCATCGCGAGCGGTCAGCCCTATGATCGAATATCCATGACATTCACTTTGCGCGATCTCAACCATCTGTTTGGTCGTCTGCTTATTCGTATTCGGATTAACAAGTACAATTTTCGCCACAGCCAACACCTTAGAACCCACATCGCACATGTAATGATACGTGACATCGAAAGCCGACGCACGGTCTCGGGAAAAAGAAACGACCCAGTTCTGCAAGGCACCAAAAGAAAGCGTCATGGCGAGAGCAGCACAGCTATCGCACGGCTCCAAAGTGACACCGGCCGCGTAATTAATCTGCGATCGAATGAAACATTTGACTCACGCTCATTCCTGTTCCTAAGTATCCCCTCCTAGGGGATAGGATATAAAATGGAACACCAAAGTCATTCAGCGATAATTAAGCGCCTTAAGCGCGCAAACGGGCATTTAAGCAAAACGATTGCGATGATTGAGGATGGCCGTCCCTGTGTTGATGTTGCCCAGCAACTCCATGCTGTCAGCAAGGCGATCGAACAGGCAAAGCGTGTCTTGATTCACGATCACATCGATCATTGTCTCGAAGGCAGCACGGCCAAGGAGAAAGACCAGTCTCAACTCGTTTCAGAGTTCAGAGAAATCTCAAAATATCTCTAGAGAGAAAACGATGAACATCACGGATGCAATTACGCAGGGAGCGTCAAATCCGTTTCTGCTATTCGGTATGGCGCTGATACTCGGTGCACTCCACGGCCTCGAACCGGGCCACAGCAAGACAATGATGGCGGCCTACATCGTCGCAATCAAAGGAAGCGTCTTTCAGGCAGTCCTGCTTGGCGTCTCCGCAGCTGCCTCGCACTCTGTCATCGTGTGGCTACTTGCCCTTCTCGGGCTGCACTACGGCAATGAGATGATTGGCGAGGACTTCGAACCAATCTTGATGATTGTCTCCGGCCTGATCATCATCATCATCGCTGCATGGGTCTACTTCCAAGCCCGCCGCGCGTTGCGCAAGCGACACTCTATGGCCATGCCAAATGCCCACAGGCATGACACCGCGCATGTGCATCATGACCACGAACATCACCCGCATAGCGATCACGGCCACTCCCATCATACGCATGAACATCACACCCATAACCACGAGGCAATGGACGATGATGCACATGCGCGAGCCCATGCAAGGCAAATTGAGAAACAACTAGGCAGCGGAGAAACCTCCAACCTTCAGACAATTTTGTTTGGCCTGACAGGCGGACTGATCCCATGCCCTTCGGCGATCACCGTCTTGCTGCTCTGTTTGCATCTGAAAAAAGTCGTGCTGGGCGTCACCCTCGTTGCAGCCTTCAGTATTGGTCTAGCGGTGACGTTGGTATCTGTTGGCGTTGCAGCGGCAATTGGCTTGCGATACGCCGCGAAAAAAGCACCTTGGATGGACAAGGTTATGGCCAATGCACCCTTTGTGTCCGCGGCCTTCATCTGCCTTGTAGGCATCATAATGCTCGTGACGGGGGCCGCACACTACGACCTTTTCTGACCCCCAAAAAAAAACGGCCACCCAAAATTAGGCGGCCGCTCTCTTATCATTCATCGATCTGACGTTAGTCGCGCAGAACTGCCATGGCTTCCTGTGACCAGCTCGCCCAGACGGTTGAATCGCCCAGTTCTTTGGCCAATCCAGTGTCAACATAGGCACGCATGGATGCATCAGAAGCATTATCGACACGCAGATCAAGTTCCGTCCGGCTTCCCTTGAAGGTTTGGCCGACAACACGCACGGAAACCGCATTAGGCAGATCTGCCGGCTTGTCCTTCGACAGCTTCAGCCCCTCGAGACGGACAGAAGCAGCAACCTGTTTGCCTGCTTCCAGACCACCTGATGAAGGTGGGCGGCCAGCAAGTTTGGTTCCGAACCAGTCAAGCGTGACATCAGCTCCGTTTACGTCTGAAACCTTGCCCTCGATCAGGTTGGTTTCACCAACAAACTCGGCAACGAAACGCGAGGCAGGATGGAAATAAAGCTCCTCCGGCGTTCCGTCTTGCTCGACCATACCCTTGTTCATGACCACAATTCGATCAGACATGGTGAGTGCCTCTTCCTGATCGTGGGTCACAAAGAAGAATGTCTTCGACGTACGGCGCTGGATAGACTTCAACTCTTCCTGCACCTGGCCGCGCAGCTTCGCATCCAATGCGCCAAGTGGCTCATCCAGGAGCAGCAAAGCAGGGTCCGGAGCAAGGGCACGCGCCAAAGCAACACGTTGACGCTGACCGCCGGACAACTGATCCGGCAAACGATCGGCAAACGCTTCAAGTTCTAGGAAACCCATCAGCTCCTGGCTGCGAGCCGCGATTTCAGGCTTGGTCAAACCCTTGAGTTCAAGACCAAACGCAATGTTGCGACGAACGCTCATATGCGGGAACAGAGCATAATCCTGGAACACCATGTTCACTTTACGACGGTTCGGCGGCAGTGACGTCACATCGACACCATCCACGATCACCTTACCTGTGGTCGGCGTTTCAAAACCGCCAAGAATACGCAGTGTCGTGGATTTACCGCAGCCCGATGGGCCGAGGAACGTGACAAACTCACCTTCCTTGATCGACATGTCGAGGCTTTTCAGGGCCTCCGTATCGCCGAAACGTTTGCTGACCCCTTCCAGGCGGACAATCTCACCTGATGCGCCAGCTGTAGTTTTTTGGAAGTCACGCATTATCAGTTTCCTTTATTCAACCGGCGCATGGACCGCTCGGCCCATATTCCAAGGGCACCGGTGAGCACCAGCACCACGGTTGCAATCGCATTGATTTCCGGTGACATGCCTGAACGCAGCTTGGCGAATATCAGCACCGGCAAAGTTGGTTGGTATCCGCCCAGGAAGAATGAGCGAACGAAGTCATCGAAGCTAATCAGCAGGCAGAACACACCGCCGCCAATCAGAGCTGGCTTCAGATAAGGCAGCGCAACACGTATGAACGCAATCAACGGATCTGCGCCAAGGTCACGCGCCGCATCCAGATAGCTCTTCGGCAACGTGCTCAAACGGGCAGAAACAATCAGAACAACAAACGGCACATTGTGAACCGCATGGCACCAGATGATCGCGCCCGTTCCAGGAGAAACACCCCAAAGCTGAGCATAGATGCGAAACGAAATCGCTGAAATGATCCCAGGGATCAAAGCCGGCAGGAGCGTAAGACCATAGATCAGCGTCTTGCCATAGAAGCCCTTGCCGTTCAGGAGAACCGAAATCCATATACCGACAAACAAGGATATCGCGGTTGAAGTCACCCCGATCCAGATCGAGTAACCGAAAGCCGAAAGGACTTCAGAGTTTTGCACCACTCCAAGGTACCAATCGAGTGTCCAGGACTTGATCGGAAAACCGATAAACTTAGAGTCCTTGAAACCCATGGTAACCATTAGCACCAGCGGCATGAAGACATAGAGCACAAATGCCCAGTAGATGATCGACATCACCAATCGCGTATTGCGGGTCATCTGCGAATTCCTTTCTGGAGCTTGGTCATGAACCGCCCGAACAAAGCCGTAATGCCAAGCGCGGTGATGAACATCAGACAGGCAAAGGCCGCGCCTGTTGGCCATTGATCACCTGCAGTATGGAAGAACCCGGCAATTGTCTCTGCGAACACGGTTGTCGAAGGACCTCCCAAGAGAACGGGTGTCGCATAGTAGCCAGTTGAGATCAGGAAAACCAAAGTCGCGCCAGAAGAAATGCCTTCAAGCGACAACGGCAAGGTCACCCGCCAGAAGCGCGTCCATGGACCAGCACCAAGATCAGCAGCGGCATCCGTGTAGCTCTTGGGAAGCTTTTCAAGGGCCGAGTAAAGCGGCAGAAGCATGTAAAGCGCGCTGAGGTAAATAATACCGACCGAAACGGAAAACCCGGTGTACATGAACGGAATAGGTCGATCGATAAGCCCAATCGATTTCAAAAGTAGGTTCACGGCACCATTGTTTCCAAGCAGGATCATGATCGCATAGGTACGTACGATCTCTCCGACCCAAAACGGGATCAGCAAGAGCAACAGAAAGATCATCTGATTGGAACGCTTGACATGCCGAGCCAGAAAGTAGGCGACTGGGAAGGTCAAAACGAGCGTACAGAAGGTCAAGACACTTGCAAATACCAGCGTCCTGATAAACGGCATGACAAAGATAGCCTCGCGGAAAAACCGCGCATAGTTGTCAAGCGTAAATGAATTCTCATAGCTTGGAGCAACCGGATAGGCATCCACCATGCTGACGTAAAACATCTGAAGCATTGGCCCCAGGTGCTGCGTAATTACCCAGATAACTGGAAACACTGCCAGAATAAAAAACTGGCGTTTGGGTGAACTCAACAATGCAGTTGAGAAACTCTGATAGACACCAGAGGCCACCAGACCACCCCAAAACGTGCGTGCGCCACCCGTCTGGGGTATCGCGCCCTGGTCGCTTGGCAATGCCGGAGTGCTGGATTGAACCTTTCCAGACATTTTTGTTCCTTTGGAAGAAAGAACGGCGATCCGCAAACTGCGGTCACAGTCCCACATTTTCGTTTCAAACCGCCCAGGGCGACCTGCCATAAGGTCGCGAGACTAAGCGGTGACGAAAGCGATACCTGTTTGGTACTTTGGCGGCAAAGCACCATTATTGAAGCCTTGTGCCGCGTAGCCCTGGGGGGGCCGATACAGCTCCCCCAGGCCTGGCATTAATCCAGGTTTAGAAAGCTAAATTCGCAACAGCGAATTAAGCAGCCTTGATCGCTTCTACGGCTGGGTCAACCAAGCCGTACTTCATCTCATTTGCCTCAGCGCGGAAGAACTTCATGTTTGCAAGAACTTCTTCTGGGAAGCTGGTTGCAGCTTTTTCAGACTCCGACAGATACTCAGATGCACCCTTGTAGGTCGAAATGAAACCCGATGCCTTCGTCATCGCCGCACCGATTTCCGCGGAGCCGAGGATCGCATCCAGGAATGTGTATGCGTTGTCAGCATTAGGTGCGTTGTTGGCAATGTTATAGGTGTAAACGAAGCCGTAGGAACCTTCTGTTGGAATGGTCATCGCAACAGGGAAACCGTCGTTCATCAGAGATGCGATTGGACCGTTCCACGCACATGCAAGATTGATGTCCTGGTTGACGAACATCTGCTGAACTTCTGCACCGCCATCGTAGTACTTGCGCACCAGAGGTTTCTTTTCAATGAGATAGTTCTTGGCTTCTTCAACGATCTTCGCTGCCTTTTCCGGGTCGTCCAGATAAGCAACCATGTTTCCGTCGTAGCCCATCTTGAGCATCACGATAGACATCATGTCCTGGAGAACATAAGCGGTCTGACCGGAATACTTTTCAGAGAAAAGTGTTTCCCAGGTAGAAGCTTCCTCCGCTGATACGACATCTGTGTTGTAGGCCATCACTTCCATACCGGACAGGATTGGCGCACCCCACTTGTTACCATTGATGGTAGACCAGTCGCTTTCCGAGAAAGTCGGATTGATAGCGCTCCAGTTCTTCAGGCGATCAGTATCGAGCGGTGCAAGCAAGTCACTGTCGATGAACTGAAGGAAGCGGTGACCAGCAACCGTCAAAATGTCGACAGTTGGGTTCGGAGCTTCAGCAGCCAGAAGATTGAACTGTTTGCCCTGGTCATCAACAAGGCGGATGTTCACCTTGATACCGGTTTCATCTTCAAACTGTTCTTTGAAGCTGTCCGGAACAAAATTTGTATAGGTCCAGATATTTACTTCGCCGCCAGCAGCGTAGGAGCGGCGCAGGTAGGCTGGTGACGCCAGAACGGCTCCTGTTGCGGCTGCAGAACTAAGGAATTTTCTGCGGTTTAGTGTAAACTTCGCCATATCATTCTCCATATTGTTGGGTCGCGTGGTGGAAGTTATTTATTTGCACGACCCATTCCCCTCTTCATACCAAACCAGTCCGATAAAGACAGCTAGGTATTATCTGGCAGGCGACCGGAAGAAACCGCCGTGCTCAGATCTTTCAAAGTCAACTGTTCCAGGCCAATGGCCTGCAACAGATCATTTTCCTTCGTGAAATCGCGGCCATACATGGCCGAGAAGATGCTCACACCCGATTCATGCAGGACAGCAGGACAACCAACCATCTTGCCAAGGGCTGCAGTGACAGCAAGGCCAAAAGGAACGTCCTCAGTGACATAGCGACTGTCAGCAGTCGCAGGGCCTGTGCCGCCGTTCCCCAACTTGTGCATTTCCTGGTTCATCTCGCTGATCGATGCAACGGGTACATGAAACGACAGATGGAAATGCTCAAAAATCGTCCGCACCTGCAGCCCGAGTTTTTCAGCGATCGCAATACGCTCAAGATCCAGGGCTTCTAGCAACCGACCGACATTTGGTGTCACATTGTCACCCTGCCCCCAGGTCTCACCCTTCTCCATGCGGGTCATATTGCCCAAGGCAATACCCATATGGTTTTGCGGATTAAGATTGGAAAGAGTAATCGCAAGAAGTCCATCACGGAGATTGAACCGCTCACCAAACAAGCGATCACATAGTGACTTGCCGAAATCAGTTTCACTGGCAGGCAAGGTACACATGTCGACCAATGAGCGAACCGTATTGACCTGCACATGCTGACCGCTTTTACGCCGACCGGTAACTGCAGTCGTTCCCCAGGCAATAACCGGAAGATCTATTCCACGGTTCAGCATCGCATTGCGCAGATACAGCGCACCAAATGAAGCATGAGATGAAATGACAAAAGGCTGGCCCGCCTTCAAATGGGGAACCAGCGCATCAAAAACTGATTTGTGTCCATAACCGGGAACCGCTAGGACAATAACGTCATTGTCAGCGGCCAATTGCTCGGCACTGCTGGCAACCGACGGCTCGAACTCAAGGTCCAAAGCGCCGGTCGCCTTCAAGCTACCATTACCTTCAAATTCGGACGTACCTTTACCCGAAGGAGACCAGAGCATTGGAGAATGCCCCATCTGCTTCAGTAGGGCAGCCGTCCCAAAGGCAATGGAACCTGCACCAGCTATACCGACCTTCAATGGACCCTGCGGGTTCATTTGGCCTCCTTTCGAACCGGATCACCAAGCACATGCATCAGGCGGTTGGCCCAGCCGAAGAGCGAGGACGCCAGGATCAGATCGAGGATCTCAGCGTCATCAAGGCCAACTGCACGCAGTTGTTTCATGTGTTCAGGACCAGCCTCGGAAGGCGCCTTGGACAAGGCAAAAGCAAAGTCGAAAATGGCACGATCACGTTCGGACAAATCAGCCTTCAAGCCTTTTGCAAACAGCTCGTCGGTAACAGTGGTGTCCTTTGAAAGCTGCGCATGGCGGCCAGCATGGACGGCGGCACAATAGATGCAATGGTTGACCATTGATGCTGCGAGAGCGCCAATTTCACGCTCAGCGCGTGAAAGCCCACCTTTGTCGTACATGATCGCATTGAAAAGCGGCGACCGCACCTTCAAGGTTTCCACATCGTGCGCAAGCGTCAGAACGTAGGCTGAGACCTTGGTATTGGAAGGCGTCACCTGCAGCGCATCAAGCTGCTCTTGGGTAGCTTCTTCCAAGCGGATCGGTTCAACGCGAGGACGCCATTCGGGAACATTGCGAGTAAACTTGCGGATCACATCACTCATGACAGGACCTCTTTCATCAGGCGAACACCGGCAAGTAGACGGATATGATAAGAAACGAAAGCGTTGATCTCGCAAAGGCGAACGATGTCGGCATCAGCAACGCCTGCACCTTGCAGCTCGGAGATATCTGACGCTTCAATCTCACGTGTATTGGCCGCCACCTTGTCCATGAAGGCGCAAACCAGTGCAACGCCCTGCGCTTCGCCGCTCTGCAAGGGATCAGCCACTGACGCCAAAGCACTGTCGGAAACCAAAGCGCGATAACGATCTGCCAACGTCGTTTCACCATTCAATCCGGCAATACGAGCTGCGAGAGCTGCGCGCAGATCATGCGACCAGGCACCTGTCTCAGCAGGTTTCAACACGGCATCTTCAGTCGTCTGCGTCATCTCAAGGATATTGCTTCGACCATCCAGCGCAGCAGCCAGGCTGCTTCCGGAGGTTACGCCTGAGAGCTCCAAAATTGTGCTGCTCATTTCTTCAATACTCACTCGGTGTTCCTCTTAAATAAGGCTTAGCTAGTCGGGAGCGGAGTTTCAGTCCACTCATCTCCAACAAGTTCAGGAGTGTCGTAATCCTGGAAGGCTTGCCAATGTGCTTCGACGTCTGCGGTGTAGAACTCCGCTGAAATGGAGCGTGCGAGCCAAGCAGCACCTTCAGAAACACCTGGAATATCGCCAGACACTTTTCCGATACTTGCGGTCGCGCCATAGTTGAAACAATAGACCTTGGAAAGCCAAGGCGCCTTGCCTTCGGTCTTTTCCTTGAAGGTGAAATCGGCGTTCAAATACGGGAACCGACCAAGGTCAGCATTCTGCTCATCTGCAGGAGGCTGATAGACATCACGCCACAACAGGATCTCTTCAGCCACATCGCCAAATTCTGAGCGTGCCATTGGATCAACAACAAACCCTGTTCCAAGAATAAGGAAGTCAGCTTCGTAGCTGGCGTCTTCACCCATGGAGATCTTAACACCGTTAGCGGTTTCTTCGACTTTGGTAACTGCCATACCAAAATGGAAATGGGCATTTTCGTGCCGTGACACACGCAAAGTTGATCCGTGTGGCGGCGGCGTTTGAGTCACGAAAGAGTAATTCATGAAGCGCCAACGCCATTCGTCGGACATTGCATTGTAGCCAGCGGTAAAGCCGTAAGAGCCAATGCCCATCATTTTATTGATCGTTGGCATTTCTTTGCGTCGCACAATATGGCGCACTTCAGCAGCACCATGCTCCAGGGCTTCAGCCGCATTGTCGACGGCAGATGCACCCACACCGATCACGGCAACTTTTTTGCCTTTCAGAGCATTGAAATCAATCTCATCAGCGCTATGGGCCCAAACTTTACGTGAAACGCCATCCATGAAGCCTGGAATATTTGGAACACCTGTGCCATCGCGGCCAGTTGCCATGATCAGCTTGCGCGCAAGCACACTTGGCTTGTCGGCACCAGACAGATGCAAACGCAGCAGATCGCCTTCTGGTTCAATCAGATCCAGGGAGACACCATTCTCGACAGGAATATTGAGCGCTTTGCGGTACCACTTGAGATATTCCATCCACATTGGACGAGGAATCTTGTCGAGTTTCTCCCATGCCTCGGTGCCGTGCTGCGCGCGATACCAAGCCTGGAATGTCAGCGAAGCATGACCAAAAGCAGGACCTGTAAGTGTCTTCGGAGAGCGCAGCGTTTCCATACGTGCGTAATTCAACCAAGGACCTTCGAACCCTTCAGGGCTTCTATCAAGGACCCGGATGTTTTCAACACCAGCAGAGCGCA
>JABXHV010000079.1 GCA_013373445.1 Paracoccaceae bacterium
CAGATGAGCCCGACATATCGCTCCTTCATCTCCATTTCGGACGGCCCGGAACAGCCCCTTTGTGATGAAAGATGGCATCATTATACGCCCACTCTGCCAGGGTGCGGATAAGTTCGCGGGTAGAGTTAAGGGCGTTTCGAAACACCCATTTCTATCAGAGACTTAACGAGCCCGTGAAAATCGGCTCTGAGGGATAAGGTGGATTTGCTCTTTGTTATGGTCCTACAGCCTCAATCAAACCCACTGACGTCATCCCGGACCTGATCCGGGATCCATGCCGTGACACGTCCCAGAACGATAGCCTACCCGCATAGCCCGGTAACGGCATGGATTGCAGGATCAAATCCTGCAATGACGGAGAAGGGGGGTACTGTCTGGTTTACTCTTCATGCGTCCTCGTGGAACTACGCCGAGGCTTTGTCCGGACTGGCGTAAGAGGTGCGGCAAGACGTGGGGACGAGACAGCTGGATGATAAATTTCTACTGCCCCGGCCGACCGGATTTCTTCGGTCTGCCGCGCCGTTTTTTCTCCTCCGCCGGATCCTCATAGGACCCCGCGCCGATCTTGCCGCGGACGACCGGTTTGGCTTCCTCGGCACCGGTGTCAAATTTCGGCTTTTGCGGGACCGCACCGGTTGAAAGAGGCACTTCGGTCCTCCCGACGGTCATTTCGTCGAGGGTGTTCTTGCGGACTTTTGATTTACTGCTCGGGTTTGGATTTTCGCTCACGGACGTGTGGTCGCTGACGCTCCCTGTCCTCCGCGAGGGCGGCGCATCGGCGCCGGCGCCTGTTCGGCTTGCGGCTGTGCCGGAGTTCTTTTCCCCTGAGAGGCTGGTGCTTGCAGCCCCCTTCGCCTTTGCCGCGTTCGCACGATCCCTTGCCGTTTGTTTCTTCTTGCCCGAGGCACCTGCCTTGGTGCCGCCGGCACCGAAGGCGCGGTCTCCCTGGTAGCCGCCGGTCTTGGCGTCCAGCGATGACTGACGCGCCATGGCGTCGTCGGCGACGGCCAGCTCGGTGTCGCGCAGGCGTTTGACCTCGTCGCGCAGGCGTGCGGCGGTCTCGAAGTCGAGATCGGCGGCTGCGTTGCGCATCTGCTTTTCCAGATCCTCGATATGGGCGCTGAGATTGTGACCCACGAGCGACCCGCTCTCGGCAAAGCCGGTGTCGACGGTGACGTGATCCTGTTCGTAGACGCTGTCGAGAATGTCGGCAATGTTGGATTTGACGCTGGCCGGCGTGATGCCATGCTCTTCGTTGTAGGCGAGCTGCTTTTCACGGCGGCGGTTGGTCTCGGCAATCGCCCGGTCCATGGAGCCGGTCATGCGGTCGGCATAGAGCACCACCTTGCCGTCGACGTTACGTGCGGCGCGCCCAATGGTCTGCACCAGTGAGGTCTCGGAGCGCAGGAAACCTTCCTTGTCGGCATCCAGAATGGCGACGAGCGCACATTCGGGAATGTCGAGGCCTTCGCGCAACAGGTTGATGCCGACGAGCACGTCAAAGGCCCCCAGACGCAGGTCGCGAATGATCTCGATGCGCTCCAGCGTGTCGATGTCGGAGTGCATGTAACGCACGCGAATGCCGTTCTCATGCAGATATTCGGTCAGGTCTTCGGCCATGCGTTTGGTCAAGGTGGTGACCAGGGTGCGGTAGCCCTTGGCGGCGGTTTCGCGCACTTCTCCCAGAAGGTCATCAACCTGGGACGTGGCAGGACGGATTTCGACCGGAGGATCGACCAGTCCCGTGGGGCGAATGACCTGCTCGGCAAAGACGCCGCCGGCTTCTTCCATTTCCCAGGAACTTGGCGTGGCGGAGACGGCAATCGACTGCGGCCGCATCGCGTTCCACTCCTCAAAGCGCAAGGGGCGGTTGTCCATGCAGGAGGGAAGGCGGAAGCCGTATTCTGCCAGCGTCGCCTTGCGGCGAAAGTCGCCGCGGTACATGGCGCCGATCTGCGGAATGGTCACGTGGCTCTCATCGGCGAAGACGATGGCGTTGTCTGGCAGATATTCAAACAGTGTGGGGGGCGGCTCACCCGGTGCACGGCCGGTGAGATAACGCGAGTAGTTCTCGATGCCCTGACAGGAGCCGGTGGCTTCCAGCATTTCCAGATCATACTGGGTGCGCTGTTCCAGACGCTGTGCTTCCAGCAGGCGACCATGGGCGTTGAGCTCTTCGAGGCGCTCCTTGAGTTCCTTCTTGATGGACTTGGCAGCCTGCTGCAGCGTTGGCTTGGGCGTCACATAGTGCGAGTTGGCGTAGATCTTCACCGACTTCATGTCGCCGGACTTGCGGCCCGTCAGCGGATCAAATTCGGTGATCTGTTCAATCTCGTCGCCAAAGAGCGATATGCGCCAGGCACGGTCTTCATAGTGAGCGGGGAACAGCTCGATGGTGTCGCCGCGCACCCGGAAGGTGCCGCGCTGGAAGGCCGCGTCGTTGCGCTTGTACTGCAGGGCCACCAGATCGGCGATCAGCTGGCGCTGGTCAATGCGCTCGCCGACCTCGATGGCAAAGGTCATGGCGGTGTAGGTCTCGACCGAGCCGATACCGTAGATGCAGGACACGGAGGCAACAATGATGACGTCGTCACGCTCGAGCAGGGCGCGGGTGGCCGAGTGGCGCATGCGGTCGATCTGTTCGTTGATCGAGCTTTCCTTCTCGATGTAGGTGTCCGTGCGCGGGACATA
>JABXHV010000028.1 GCA_013373445.1 Paracoccaceae bacterium
CCTGAACGTCGTGGATCATCTCAGCGATACCGTCCATGACCTGATCGCGGCTGATCACATGCGCACCAGCTTCCATCAGATCGGCAACGGAGCGGCCATCACGGGCGCCTTCCACGACGAAATCGGAAATTAGCGCGATGGCTTCGGGATGATTGAGTTTAACTCCGCGTTCCAGACGGCGGCGGGCAACCATTGCAGCCATGGAAATCAGTAGTTTGTCTTTCTCGCGTGGCGTGAGATTCAAGGTGACCTCTCCTATTTTTCATTCGATCTGTTTAGCAATGCCAGACACGTGGCAGCACCGCCGACCGGTAGTTTTCTAAAAATGTCATGAGTGCGGATCGCATGGATCGGCCATCTGTGGCCAAAAACCGTGCCACCAGAACATCATTCCATGTGCTTACTGCAACACTCAGATCCGCGTTTTCTTCTGTCAGTTGAGTAAGGGTATTTCTGGCAAAATCGATCTTTTCAGCGCAGTCGGGCGCGGCATGTACGACGGTGGCAAAGGCCCGTTTGCCACGTGCGGTCGCGCTGCCTCCAAGCCGTTTGTCCAGATCGCCTTCGAGCAGGATGTCGTCTGCGAAGGCGAGTTTCTCGTTGCGAAAAATGCGCCAGGAATCCTTGAAGTAGATGTCCTCGACTGTTTCGCCCATTGCGGTGCGGCCGAGGACGACGGATTCAACGCCGAGAAATTCAGCATTTCCGTTCAGGTTGACTGTCATCTTGCGGGATAGGGCTGACTTTTCGAAAAGAATAGCTTCCTGGGGAAGCCAATCCAGCTTGCCCCCTTCTTGAACCGTCAGATCAGTCTTGATCTCTCCGATGCCACTTGTTCTGCGATAGGCGCGCTCTGCGGTTTGGGTCGCGACAACGGCGCTGCAGTGAGCGGCGAGTTTGATCTGATAGTTGAGGCTGTCGCCACCGGTGATTCCACCTGCAGTGTTGATCAGAACGGCAGTCGGGACGCTGTCATAAACTCTTGGCAAGCGGACTTTTGCGCATCCGCTTTGAAAAAGGTTGTCGAGACGCGTCTGGGTGTCCACCGTCTTGTAACTGATGCGTGCAACCCCCTTGGCGCGCTGCATCGTCGGCGCGCTGCCCAGATCAACAGGGATTGCGGTGGCATCATACATCCAGTTTATTTCCTGTCCCAATCGTGCCGGTGCTCGCCGAGCGGCTTTTCCCGAAGCTCCTAATGGTTTTTCTCACAAGACCTTAGCAGGTCGTCTCGACTTTCATCTGTTTTTCAGAAGCGTCAAGCAATTATGCAAATGATGCGCCAGGGCGCCATACGCGATTTGACCCAAGTTACGCTGTGCCCGGCCCATGATGAAATAGTTATCTGTCTGTATTATGCCTATATTTTACGCTTGCTCGGCCTCCGCCGTGATCACTTTGCGGGTGAATTTGTTTTGACTCTTTGCATCGAAGCGGTGTCTTCGGTATGCATAGGGTCATAAATTTCACGGTATACGTGAAACCGCTGATGCCGCGCGAGTTCGGGGGCTGGTTTGTTTAGTGTGTTCTTTCGTCTGAAATCATTGGTGTTGGTAACTGGCCTGGCAGGATCAATCTGTCTGGCAAGTGGTGTTGCGCGCGCCGAAATTGGCGCCTATGTGGCGATCGATGCGCGCACCGGCGATGTTCTGGCGCAGCGCGATGCGACCAAGAAATGGTATCCGGCCTCCCTAACCAAGATGATGACTGCCTATCTGACGTTCAAAGCCATTCGCGATGGACGGGTCACGCTTGAAACGCCAGTTGTCCAGTCCGCAAATTCGATCGCGGAACCACCGAGCAAGATGGGTTTCAAGGTCGGCACCGCGTTGACGCTCGACAATGCGCTGAAAATCGTTCTCATCAAGTCCGCCAACGATATGGCCGTTGCTCTGGCCGAAGCGGTCGGCGGAACGGAAGATGCGTTCATCACGATGATGAATGCCCAGGCTCGTCAGTTGGGCATGACCGAGACATTTTTCGTCAATCCGCACGGGTTGCCGGATGCCCGTCAGGTGACGAGTGCACGCGACATGGCATTGCTTGCGATGGCGCTGCGTAACGATTTTCCCGAAGCACGCGAATACTACCGTCATCCAGGCATCAAGTTTGGCCGCAAATCACTCCGTTCGGGAAACCGCGAATTCCTGTTGCGGGTTGATGGCGCCAATGGCCTGAAGACCGGTTACATCTGCGATGCAGGCTACAATGTTGCTGCGTCGGTGACACGTGGTGGACGAACGATTATCGCTGTGATTCTGGGAGCAGCTTCGGGTCTTGAGCGCGCAGCTTTTGCCCGTCAGCTGTTCGATGAGACGTTTTCCAAACGCACCAGCTCCGGCAAGATCTTCCAGATGACAGGCGCTAGCGGCGTTCCTCCGGCATCCGGATATTGCAAACGAAACAAAGACGGTGAAATGGAAGACCTGGTTGCGCAGTACCTGATCGGTCAGCCGAGCGAAGGATCGATCATGGCTTATGCCAATGTTGCCTCGAGTGATCCAGGCGCTTTGATCATGCCGGGTCAAAAATCCAAATCGGCGGCCAAGACATCTGCTGATATTTCCATTCGCAAGGCCGACGGTAAGGTGGACTGGGGCAAGGTGATGGATCTGACGATTGGGCCACGGAAGCTAGATTATAAGCCGATCACGGTTTCGGTTGGTCTGCCGGACGGGGTTGTCGTACCTGGAACTGATTCGCCTATCGGTTCAAATGTTCCGGTTCCAAACCCGAACCCCTCTCGGACGGCAGCCGTTTCGGAGGTAAAAACACTTCAGGTCGAAAAAACTCCGCCGCCGGGTGCGATGGTTTTGAGTGACTATCTCAAGACAACTGAATCTGCACCCACTTCAGCCCCTGGATCGTTGTTTCAAAAGGGGAAAGGCTTCTCCGTGCCTTTGCCCTCGGATAAGTTTACGCGTTAACACTTAGAGCTTGGTCAGCCTGTTGATGAGCTGGTGATAGTTTGCAGATTCTAAAAACTTTATTCCTGGGTTTGCAATTTGGAAATTATTTTTTAACTCTACGCGTTAAGTATTCGCCCCTAGGCACACGCTGTCGGGTCGAATGACAAAAACAATTTGATCACAGTGCGCGTATGATTTTGAAAGGTTGCCGATTGTGCGCGGTTGCCTAATTTCGGAGTAATCTCGGATGTTGGTGGAACCTAAGAGCTCTGCGACAATTCTGGCGCTTGCCGATTTGGCGGATCTTTCAGCCAAGCAGTTGGAAGAAGGGCGTTCCATTGAGGAGGTTATCGAGACATTGCGCGCAGCTGCAGTTGCCGTGCGCACGGTGATCACTCCTGAAGATGACGACGATCAATCGGATGCCGAAGAAGAAGCTCTAGACCATGGTCTGCGGGTCGTTGAGGCGGAAGAAGCCTCCGATTCCGAGAGCAAGGACATCTCTGCCTAAGAGTTTGCCCTCGGCGGAGTGGATTTTTAGTCTCGAAACACTTACCTGTGAGCGATGCAACGACACTTTTGTCGTTGCTCCTATCGATATCGGTTCATGGTAATGTCTGACGCGTCCACCCAGCCTCCAAAGCGTGGCCCCAAGCCACCAATTCCCCTGTCCATTATCACCGGATTCCTTGGATCTGGAAAAACCACGCTGTTGAACCGGATCCTGAAAGACCCGGACATGGCTGACACAGCCGTCATCATTAATGAATTCGGCGAAATCGGGCTGGACCATCTGTTGGTGGATCAGGCCAGTGATGGCATTCTGGAACTGTCCTCAGGCTGCCTGTGCTGCACAATTCGAGGCGACCTCGTTACGACCCTCGAAGATCTTCTGCGACGTATCGACAACGGCCGCATGGACCGACTGGCGCGCGTGGTTATCGAGACGACGGGTCTGGCAGATCCGGCGCCGATCCTGCACACGATCATGCTGCACCCTTACCTGGTGATGCGCTATCGTCTGGAAAGCGTTGTTTGCCTGCTCGATGCCGTCAATGGCGCCGACACCTTGCAAGAACATCAGGAAGCCCGTCGTCAGGTTGCTGTTGCTGATCGGATCGTCCTGACCAAGTCTGATTTGATTTCAGACGCAGGGTCTACGGATCTTCTTGAGCACGCAAAGGCCCTGAACCCAGGAGCCATCTGGCTGGATGCACAGGCTGGCGAGGCTGTTCCAAAATGCTTGTTTGATGCGGGTCTTTACGATCCCGATACGAAAATTCCCGACGTAAAGAAGTGGTTGAATGCTGAAGCCTATGAGGGGCATGGATCCCACGCGCACAGTCATGATCATGGGCACCATCACCATAGCCATAGTCACGATCACCATGAGCACGATGATAGCCATTCGCATGATGTGAACCGGCATGGCGACAAGATCCGTGCCTTTACTCTGGCGACGGATCGTCCGGTGTCGGTATCAGCTCTTGAAATGTTCATTGACCTGTTGCGATCAGCTCATGGTCCGAAATTGTTGCGTGTCAAAGGTATCGTGCAATTGGCCGAAGACCCGGATCACCCGGTGGTCATCCATGGTGTGCAGCATGTCTTCCATCCGCCAGCAAAGCTCGCAGCATGGCCAGATGATGATCATCGCAGCCGGCTGGTTTTTATAACCTATGATTTGCCTGAAGGGTTCGTGCAGCGGATGTTCGAAGCTTTTACCGGGGCGGTTCTGCCTGACACACCGGATCCGGATGCGATGACGAACAATCCACTTGCCATAACGGGCTTTACCGGACCAGCTTCTTAACGCACTCCACGCGGATTGAGCGTCCCGTCACCACGGTCTTTGGAGACGCGTCTAAGCAGCCCTTCCTGCGCCGTGGACGCAACGAGTTGTCCTTCGCGATTGTAGAACGATCCGCGTGAAAAGCCCCTTGCGCCCGAGGCCGAGGGAGAGTCGATCTCGTACAATAGCCAGTCATCTGCCCGAAATGGTCGGTGAAACCAGATCGAGTGATCCAGGCTGGCGGCCTGCACTTCGTCACTGAAAACCGATGTTGCATGTGGCAGCAATGCGGTTTGCAGGAGAACCAGGTCGGATGCATAGGCCAGAATGCATTCATGAGTGTTTCGGTCATCGGGCAATGGTGAATAGGTCTTGATCCAGGCGCTTTGGTAGGGTTGGCGCTTATCGTCGACCATGAAGGCATGAAGGTCGACCGGGCGAATCTCAATCGGCCGCTCCCGTTGCCAATAGCGCTTGATATGAGACGGTGCGGTAGAGAGGTATTTTGACTTCAGGGCTTCTTCGCTCGGCAGATCTTCCGGCATTGTCACATCAGGTCTGTCAACCTGGTGGTCAAAGCTCTCTTCGTGAATGTGGAACGAGGCGGACATGGAGAAAATCGGTCGACCATGCTGGATTGCGACGACGCGCCGCGTGGTAAAGCTGCCCCCGTCGCGAATACGTTCTACATCGTAAATGACCGGTATGGTCGGGTCTCCGGGCCGCAGAAAATAACAATGGAGCGAGTGCACGCCTCGATCTTCTTCTACTGTTCCCATGGCGGCTTTCAGAGCCTGGGCAATCACCTGACCACCATAAATACGCTTGAGCACGCTATCGATGCTGTGACCTCGAAACAAATTCTGTTCGAGTTGCTCAAGATCAAGAATGTGTAGAAGGGTGTCGATTGCCGTGGTCAAAGGCCAGATCCTTGATAAAAGGGGCAGGAGCGCATTTGAATTTTGCCGGAAACAGGCAGAAGATTGATACACTCATGAACGTTGATAGACTGCTTCGTCAAGGTGCCCGTTCGCAACGAAAAGTTTGGTAGGATTAAAAGACAATGTCTGGTTCCAAGGAAACTATTTTTGATGTCGCTATTGCTGGCGGTGGATACGTTGGGTTGTCTTTGGCGTTGGCGTTGAAGCGCGCCGATGCGTCAATCAAGGTTGTTGTGATTGATCCAAAGCCGATGGAGCAGCTGAACAAGGACCCCAGGGCTTCTGCGATTGCCGCTGCCGCTATCCGTATGTTGACCCAATTGGATATCTGGGACGGGATCAAGGATCAGGCGCAGCCGATCAACGAAATGATCGTCACAGACAGCAAGGTGCGAGATGTCGCGCGCCCGGTGTTCCTGACGTTTGATGGCAATGTCACCGAAGGTGAGCCGTTTGCGCATATGGTTCCCAATAGCGCGATGTTGCCTGCGCTATACGAGGCCTCGCAAAAGCTTGGAGTTGAGTTTGCCGCGCCGGATATCGCAGAGAGTTTTTCCGCAACACCTGACGATGTGACGCTGACGCTGAAAAGTGGTGAGAAGCTGCGTACCAAGTTGCTGGTTGCGGCGGATGGTGTTCGTTCGCGTTTGCGCGACTTGGCTGGTATCAGAACCAACCGCTGGGATTATGGACAATCCGGTATTGTGACGACCGTCAAACATGAGCGTCCGCACAACGGTCGCGCCGAAGAGCATTTCATGACTGCGGGACCATTTGCAATTTTGCCGCTGCCTGGAAATCGTTCCTCACTCGTCTGGACTGAGAAGACCGCTGACGCCGACCGGTTGGTGGCCAGTGATGACTTTACTTTTGAGATGGAACTGGAACGCCGTTTTGGTCACCACCTTGGTAAGATCGAACCTGAAGGTCCACGCAAAGCCTTTCCGCTCGGTTTGACGCTTGCGCGCGACTTTGTGAAGCCTCGGTTTGCACTTGCCGGCGATGCAGCGCATGGGATTCACCCTATCGCTGGTCAGGGTCTGAATATGGGTTTCAAGGATGTTGCTGCGCTCGCACAGGTTTTGATCGAGGCTCGGCGATTGGGTCAAGATGTTGGTGCTTTTGATGTTCTGGAGCGCTATCAACGTTGGCGGCGTTTTGATACGTTCCAGATGGGTGTCGTGACCGATGTGCTCAACCGACTGTTTTCAAACGACAATGATCTGCTGAGGGCCGCTCGTGATTTCGGATTAGGTGTTGTGGATCGCCTGCCCCGGCTGAAGGGCCAATTCATCAAGGAAGCATCGGGTTTTGCCGGACCGGCGCCGAAGCTTCTTTCTGGCGAAGCGATTTAAGGTATTTGGCGTAGTTGATGGTGCATTCTCCCCCCTTGATCGCGGATGAACGAACGATTCTGATCACGGGGTGTTCGTCAGGTATTGGTTTTGAGACCGCGCGGGTTTTGCGCGGCCGGAACTGGCGGGTCTTTGTAACTGCCCGCAATCCTGAAGATGTGGAGCGGTTGCTTGACTTGGGATTCGAAGCCTTTCGCCTCGACTACGAAGAGCCAGAGACCATCGAAACGGCGCTAGCTGCTGTACTGGAGCGAACTGGTGGTCGCCTTACAGCCCTTTATAACAATGGCGCCTATGCGATTCCCGGCGCCATTGAAGATCTTCCGGTCGATGCACTAAAGGCTGTCTTTCAAGCAAACTTCTTTGGTTGGCATGAGCTGACACAACGCGTCATTCCGATCATGCGAGAGCAGAAGTATGGCCGGATTGTTCAATGTTCGTCTATTCTGGGCTTCATTGCGATGAAGTATCGCGGAGCCTATACCGCATCGAAGTTTGCGCTTGAGGCCTATTCTGACACCTTGCGGCAAGAGCTCAAGGGAACAGGGATCATGGTTTCGCTCGTCGAGCCAGGTCCGATCGATACGCGCTTTACAGAAAACGCGCTTTCCAATTTTGACAAATGGATCACGTCTGACATCGTGGAAAACTCCCCTCATCGGGAGACTTACAAGAAGCGGCGCATTCGTATGGAAGGCGGTGAGCCGGGCGCCTTCAAGCTGAAGCCGCTCTCGGTCGCCAAACGGGTGATCCATGCTGTGGAAGCATCGCGCCCGAAACCGAGGTATTATGTAACGGTTCCGACGTATATGCTCGGCTTCGGGAAACGGCTTATGAGCACGCGGCTTCTGGATCGCATTCTCGTGCGTGCGGCCGATTCAGAGGAATAATGGGGCAGCGATTGCCCCCGGGGAGGAGAAAGCCAAAATGTCTACAGTGATCAACAGTTTGTTGCCAATTGGCTTGTTGCTTGTGTTTGGCGTTCTGGTGCTGGGCATCTTGAACATGGCGCGCGGCGGGCCCGCAAATCGCTCGCAGCTTTTGATGCGGTGGCGCGTCATTCTGCAATTTGGCGTGATTGTTCTCGTGATGGCCGGGTTCTATTTCCTCGGGCCTGGTCGCTAAAGGGTTTCAAATGGTTGTCCTGAACAAGATCTATACCAAGACCGGAGACGACGGGACAACGGCGCTGGGCTCCGGCGAACGTCGCTCTAAACATGATGTGCGTGTTGAGGCCTATGGGACGGTGGATGAAACCAATTCGGTGATCGGATTGGTCAGACTGCATACCCAGGAAGAAGCGCCTGATGTTGATGCGGTGCTGCTGCGTGTTCAAAATGATCTTTTTGACCTTGGCGCAGATTTGGCAACGCCGGAGACTGGCGAAGATCTCGGCTACGAACCGCTTCGTATGACTGATCAACAGGTGAGTGCGCTGGAGCAGGAGATCGACCGGTTCAATGCCGAGCTTTCACCGCTTCGCTCCTTTGTCTTGCCAGGAGGCACACCTGCGGCGAGCTATCTTCACCAGGCCCGCACCGTTTCGCGTCGCGCAGAACGCCTCATCGTGGATCTGAGCACGCAAGAAGCCATAAATTCTTCCTGTTGCCGATATATGAACCGCCTATCGGATTTCCTGTTCGTGGCAGCACGCTTTGTCAACGCGAAAGCAGGCGGCGATGTCCTCTGGGTTCCCGGAAAAAATCGCTGACAACCCTGTGGCTGAGACAAAGGACGCGCCATGTTCATTCCGCTGTATGACTTGAACCGTCTGCACCATGTTTTACGGCCCTATGTGACATGGAGTTTAATTACTCTGAATGTCCTCGCCTTTGTCCTTTTGCAAGGAGCGGGACTGGGGCAGGTGATTCAGGCGTCTGCGTTTTCCTACGGGCTTGTGCCGTCAGTCCTCTTTGATCAGAAGGACCTGCCGGCACACTTGCAGATGTTTCCAAGTGCTTTTTCGTTGGTGAGCTATTCCTTCATGCATGGCGGATGGCTGCACTTGGGCGGAAACCTTTTGTTTCTCTGGGTTTTTGGCGATAATGTTGAAGACGATCTTGGTCATTTCCGCTTTGTAATTTTCTATCTTTTATGCTCCGCAGCAGGTGGTTTGGCCTATGCGATTACCAACTTCGGGTCTGATGTACCGCTTGTCGGGGCGTCTGGTGCGGTCTCCGGGGTCATCGTCGGTTACCTGATTTTGCACCCCGACGTGAAAGTCTGGGTGCTGTTTCTCGGGCGCATTCCCCTGCGCTTATCCGCGCGCTGGCTGCTTGGTGGATGGGTCATCTATCAGGTTTTTCATGCGCTGGTTGCCGGAGCAGATGAAATTGCCTGGTCAGCGCATATTGGCGGCATGCTCGCCGGGGCTCTGCTGATCTTCGTGATGCGGCGACGGCCGGCGAGACGATAGACCCATTGTCACTGACTTTGAAATGCCGTTTCTGAATATGCTGCATGACGGAAATTGCAAATATCAAATATCAGTCTGGAGCCATTATTGACACATGACGGTCTGGCCAGTACCGTCCCGGCCCGAGCTTGGGAATTGGCGTAATAGGCTAGTCAGTTCTGGCATATTTCCCATTCAAATGGACGTATGGTGCGGTGCGATAGAGCGCTGCCTATCGGAGGTTAAACCTAATGAAGATCCTAGTGCCCGTGAAACGGGTAATCGACTACAACGTAAAGGTCCGTGTGAAAGCTGACGGATCCGGCGTAGATCTTGCCAACGTCAAGATGTCGATGAATCCGTTTGATGAAATCGCCGTTGAAGAGGCCCTTCGTTTGAAGGAAGCGGGCAAGGCGAGCGAAGTCATTATCGCTTCCATTGGCCCTCAGCAGGCAACTGAAACCATCCGTACCGGGCTCGCCATGGGTGCTGACCGCGGTATCCTCGTCAAGGTTGAAGAAACCACCGAACCATTGGCTGTTGCCAAGATCCTGAAAGGGATTGTTGAAGCTGAAGAGCCTGGTCTGGTCATTCTTGGCAAGCAGGCGATTGATGACGACTGTAACCAGACGGGTCAGATGCTCGCCGCATTGCTCGGTTGGGCACAGGGCACATTCGCTTCCAAGGTCGACCTCGGTGACAGCACCGTTGACGTGACCCGCGAAGTTGACGGCGGTCTGCAGACTGTGAAACTGAAACTGCCTGCAATCGTGACCACCGATCTGCGTTTGAACGAACCACGTTATGCTTCGCTGCCAAACATCATGAAGGCGAAGAAAAAGCCGATTGATGAGAAGAGCGCAGCTGACTTCGGTGTCGATGTGACACCGCGCCTGACTGTTGTTTCTACCGCTGAGCCGGCTGCACGCCAGGCTGGCGTCAAAGTCGCGACAGTGGCCGAGCTGGTCGACAAACTCAAAAACGAAGCCGGTGTCCTTTAAGGACCGTCACAGAAGGATAAAACAATGACTACACTTCTCGTGGCTGAATTTGCCAATGGCGTTCTGAGCGAAGCGACTGCAAAGACCGTGACCGCTGCTGTTGCAATGGGCGGTGACGTCCATGTCCTCGTTGCTGGCAAGGATGTAAAGCCTGTCGCTGAAGCTGCAGCCAAGCTGTCCGGCGTTGCCAAGGTGCTTGTTGCTGAAAGCGATGATCTGGCCAATCAACTGGCTGAGAACCTCGCAGCCCTGATCGTGGACCTTGCCGGTTCCTATGATGCGATTGTTGCTCCGGCGACTGCGAACGGTAAAAACACGCTGCCGCGCGTTGCAGCGCTTCTCGATGTGATGCAGGTTTCCGATATTACCGCAGTGATCGATGGCGAGACGTTTGAGCGTCCGATCTATGCAGGTAACGCGATCCAGACCGTTAAGTCATCCGATCCAAAGAAGGTTGTGACTGTTCGTACGTCGACCTTTGCAGCGGCTGAAGAAGGCGGGTCTGCAGCGATTGAAGATATTTCTGCGCCTGCAGCCTCAACTCTTTCAGAGTTTGTCGGCGAAGAACTGTCCAAGTCCGACCGTCCTGAGCTGACATCTGCCAAGATCATCGTTTCCGGTGGCCGCGCTCTGGGCTCCGAAGAAAAGTTCCAGGAAGTTATCATTCCGGTCGCAGATGCGCTGGGCGCAGCTGTTGGCGCATCGCGCGCAGCTGTCGACTCTGGCTTTGCACCAAACGACTGGCAGGTTGGTCAAACGGGCAAGGTTGTGGCTCC
>JABXHV010000150.1 GCA_013373445.1 Paracoccaceae bacterium
ATCGACCGCCACGCGACCGCGCAAAACCTTGGCTTCGACCGCCCGACCGCCAATTCTCTGGACGCGGTCTCCGACCGGGATTTCGTGATCGAAGCGCTGGCCGCGGCCTCGCTCTGCGCCATGCACCTGTCGCGCCTTGCGGAAGAAATCGTCATCTGGTGTTCCGCCCAGTTCGGCTTCATCAAGCTGTCCGACAAGTTCTCCACCGGCTCCTCAATCATGCCGCAGAAGAAGAATCCGGATGCCGCAGAGCTGGTACGTGCCAAGACGGGCCGAATTTACGGCTCTTTGCATGCTCTTTTGACGATGATGAAGGGTTTGCCGCTTGCCTATTCAAAGGATATGCAAGAGGACAAGGAACAGGCGTTTGATGGGCTTGCCAGTATTTCTCTGGCCCTGGCGGCGATGACCGGCATGATCAAGGACCTGGAACCTGTCACCAAGACCATGAAAAAGGCTGCCGGATCAGGCTATTCGACCGCAACGGATTTGGCTGACTGGCTTGTCCGTGTCCTTGGTCTGCCTTTCCGTGATGCGCACCACGTTACCGGCCGGATTGTCGGGATTGCAGTTGATAAGGGCATCGAGCTGCACAAGGTTTCTTTGGCAGAAATGCAGGCTGTTGAGCCGAAAATTACCCAGGAAATCTTCTCCGTTCTGTCTGTCGACAAGTCGGTTCGCTCGCGTGTCAGCTACGGCGGTACATCGCCGGTCAATGTGCGCAAACAGGCGCGTCGTTGGTTGAAAGCCCTGGCAAGCGATTGATTTGGTCAATTTCTTTTCATGTCCTGCACCCAGGGGCTTGCCCTTCTCGGCAGGGCATGCGAGGAAAATTGAGACTATGCTTAAGCTGAAAGGGACTTTCGAATGACACTGAAACGCGGCTTCAATCCGATGATGCTCGGTGTTTTGTGTATCGCCCTTTGCATGGCGCTGTTGCTTGGCGGGTGTGGTCGCAACAATGGATCGCTTGTTGCCCCAAGCGCGGCACAAGCCCAGCTTGCCGCAGAACAACGTGGCGACCATTCTGATCCTGCGACGACTTACAAAGCAGACGAAAAAGAACAAGAAGAAAAGTCCAGCTTCTTTCTGGATTTCCTGATCTAAGGCGGCCATTCGCCGGTCTGAACTCGAGGACCTCTCGTGCACCATTTTGAACACCGTGATGGAGACCTCTTTGCGGAGGACGTCCGCGTTGAGGACATTGCCGCACAAGTCGGTACGCCCTTCTATTGTTATTCCACTGCGACACTTGAGCGTCATTACAAGGTGTTCTCGTCTGCATTCGAAGGCACGGACTCGCTTGTCGCCTATGCCGTCAAGGCAAATTCGAATCTTGCTGTTCTGAAAACTCTCGCCAATTTGGGTGCGGGTATGGACGTCGTTTCGGAGGGTGAGCTTCTGCGCGCTTTGGCTGCGGGCGTCCCTGGGGAGCGAATTCTGTTTTCAGGAGTTGGCAAGACCGAGCGCGAGCAGGCGCTGGCACTTCAGAATGATATTCTGTGCTTCAATGTGGAATCCTTGCCTGAGCTTGAGCAGCTGTCCCGTGTTGCTTCGGAGCTTGGCAAGACAGCGCATGTGTCCCTGAGGATAAATCCGGATGTCGACGCCAAGACGCACGCAAAGATCTCAACAGGCAAGGCTGAGAACAAGTTCGGCATTGCCTGGCAAGACGCGCGGCGCGCTTATGCGCAAGCTGCCAAGTTGCCGAACATCGCGATCAAGGGCATTGATATGCACATTGGCTCGCAGATTACCCAGCTTGAGCCATTTGATTCAGCCTTTTCACGCCTTGATGCATTGATCGGTGACTTGCGTGCCGACGGACATGAGATCGAGCATGTTGATTTGGGTGGCGGCCTTGGGATCCCCTATATCAATGATAACAATCCGCCGCCGCTTCCCGATGCCTACGCTGGAGTCGTTAAAAAGCACATAGCAAAGCTGAACTGCCGTGTGATTTTTGAACCTGGACGCCTAATTGCCGGCAATGCGGGCATTCTCGTGACGAAGGTTCTTTACGTCAAAAAAGGTGAAGCGAAGAACTTTGTCATTGTCGACGGGGCGATGAATGATCTGATCCGTCCAACTCTCTACGAGGCCTATCACGAGATCGGCCATGTGCGTGAACCACTGGAAACAGCGGAGCGCGCCACTGCAGATATTGTTGGTCCGGTTTGCGAAACCGGTGATTTCCTGGGGCAGGATCGGGAGATGGCGTTGCCGGTCTCAGGTGACTTGCTGGTTGTCTATTCCGCGGGTGCTTATGGCGCTGTTCAGTCTGGCACCTATAACACGCGTTTGTTGGTGCCTGAGGTTCTGGTCAATGGCGACCAGTTTTCGGTCATCCGCCCCCGGACAAGCTTTGAAGAGCTTCTGGGACTGGACAAGATGCCTGACTGGCTCTGACTTTTTAGCTGTTACCTGTTCGGCCTCTTCACAGTTCCATTACTTGCCGCCGAGGCGCAATTGAGTCACTCTGCCAAGAGTGAACAGCGGATGGAGGTGTGTTTTGAATGACCGAGACACCAAGTTGACCCAAGCGGGTATCAGCGCCTCCGATGATGGTTCGGTCAATTCTCGATCCGACGTGTCTTCGCGGCTCGCCCGTTTGGTGCTGTTGAGTCGTTGCGTTCTCGGCATTGAACGAGTCGCACGTGCTGCCTTTTTCCCGTTGCTGCTCGTAGCCCTGTTTCTGGGTGTTTCCTTTCTGGATATTTGGCATCTGGTGCCTGCCTGGGTACGGATGTTGGCGCTCGTCTGTTTTGGTGGCGCATTTGTTTATTCCCTGAAAGATTTTTTCCATCTGTCGTGGCCCTCCAAGTCTGCAGCGTTGGCGCGACTGGAAGGTGATGAAGCAGGTCCGTTGCATCGTCCATTGACGGCTCTTGAAGACAATCTGTCTCTTGGCGGAAAAGATGAAGTGACGATGTCGCTTTGGGCATTGCACCAAAGACGTATGTCCGCCGCATTGGCTAAAATTCGAGTGCGTGCACCAAGCCCGGATGTATCCCGCAAGGACCCTTATGGTCTGCGAGTTGTTGTCGGTGTGCTGCTGATTGTTGGCTGGGTTGCTGCGCAGGACAGCCGCTGGGATCGGGTTTCCTTTGCTTTTTCCTCACCGTTTGAAGACACACAGGCGGTTGCCCGCCTCGATGCCTGGGTGACACCGCCGCTTTATACAGACAAGCCGCCTGTTTTTCTCACAGGGGAAAGCGCTCAGCTACGCGATCCGCAAATGCCGATCAGTATCCCGCAAGGTTCAGTGCTGGTCGTCCGTAGCCAAGGTCGTGAGGACGTGACTGTCACTGCAGATATCGGGACTCTCGTGCGTGAGGATGGCGGTGCAGGCGAAGCTGAAAAGGCTGTGGCCGGCGATAAAGCGAAAGCCTCTGCTGAAGAAGAGCACTACGTGATCAACGAGACGACGCAGGTGTCCCTGATGTCAGACGATGAAACGCTGATGTCCTGGTCGTTTGATGTGATCGCGGATGATCCACCGACGATCCGGTTGAACGATGATCCGGAGCGTCAACTCTCCGGTGCCCTGAAGCTTTCCTATGTGGTGAGCGATGATTATGGGGTGGTTTCAGCTCGGGCGCATATCGAGCCTGCCAATACAGGTGACCTTGCACCCGAAGGTGCGCGTCCTTTGGTCGAAGCGCCAGATTTTCCATTGTCTCTTCCACCAGCTGCGGGAACTGCCAAGTCTGCTGAGACCATTCGCGATTTGAGCTCGCATCCCTGGGCCGGTTCAAAAGTGGATCTGGTTTTGAGCGCTTTGGATGAGGCTGAGCAAAAGGGTGAATCAGAACCTTTTGAGTTTGAGTTGCCACAACGTGTATTCAGCAAGCTATTGGCCCGTGCGGTTGTCGAACAACGCCGTGATCTCGCCCTGGATGCGCGAAACCATGTGCGGGTGCTGACTGTGTTTGACGCCCTTCTGCTGGCGCCCGAGGTGTTTGATGTTTCAACCAAGGACTACCTGGGGCTCACCTTTGCCTACAGCGAGCTGGAGCGTGCGAGCACCGACGATGAGTTGCGTGAGCTGTTGCCGCTCCTGTGGGACTTGGCCCTGACCATTGAAGACGGCGACCTTTCGCTCGCTGAACGGGCTCTTCGTGAGGCCCAGCAGGCGCTTAGACAAGCGCTGGAAAATGGCGCAAGCGATGAAGACATCGCCAAGTTGACAGAAGAGTTGCGCAAGGCGCTGGATCAATACATGCAGGCATTGGCCGAGCAGCTGATGAAAAACCCGCAGTCCATGCAACAGCAGCTTGATCAGCAGCAACAACAGATGAGCCGACAGGATCTTAATGAGATGCTGGATCGGATCGAGGAATTGGCGAAGACGGGTGCCAAGGATGCTGCGCGTGAGTTGCTGGCGCAAATGCAGCAGATGCTGGAGAATTTACAGGCTGGACGTCCGCAAATGCGGCCCAATCAAAGTGCTAGCGAGATGATGCAATCACTGAATGAGCTCTCCGACCTCATTCAGCGCCAGAAACGCCTCATGGACGATACCAACGAACTCAACCGAGAGCGTCGCCAGGGCACCGAAAAAAGCCAGCAGCAAGGTGACAGTCAAGGTGAGCAGAGTGAGGGTTCCGGGTCGCTTAGCGATCAGGAAATGGCGGATATGCTGAAAAGCCTGCAGCAGCAGCAGGGTGACCTTGAGCAAGAGCTTCAAGCGCTTATGGAACGTTTGCAGCAGCAAGGCATGGAACAAGAAGGTGATCTCGGCAAAGCTGGCGAGGAGATGGGCAAGGCGCAAGGATCGCTCGGCCGTGGTGAAGGGGATCAGGCCGTTGGCGAGCAGGGAAATGCCCTGGACGCACTGCGCAAGGGCGCACAAGGCATGGCCGATCAGATGATGGGCGGACAACAAAAGGGAACGGGTCTTGCGCGTGGTCGTGCCCCGCTGGATGAAGATCCTCTTGGGCGTCCGCGGCGCACTGAACGCACCGACTTTGGTGACCGGGTGAAGGTTCCAGATGAAATCGATGTGCAGCGGGCGCGCAAGATCCTGGAAGAGTTGCGTCGCCGTTTCTCCGATCCCTCGCGCCCACCGCTAGAATTAGACTATCTCGATCGACTGCTGGATCGATTCTAGGCTTGAATCCGGTGTTGGCCAAAGAAAAACCCGGATCATTTCTGATCCGGGTTTCTGAATTCATTTAATCTAAAGTGCCTCAGCAGGCGTAGCGCCGGATTTGTTCTGGCTCGACACCTGCAAGTGCATTGCGGACCGAAGCGCGGATGTCCGCGAGCGAAAATGGCTTTGTAATGATGTCGTGTACCAGTGAATCCAGTCCACTGGCGCGTTCCCGCTGATCGGCAAAGCCTGTCATGAGAAGGATTGGCAGGTTCGGCCAGTTCTTGCCGGTATGAAGTGCAAGGGCGATTCCATCCATGACCGGCATCTTGATATCAGATACCAGCAGGTCGAAATTTCCGTCCTGATCGCTCAGCACTTCGACAGCCTCGGCGCCATCTTCGGCAGCGGCGACCCAGTGTCCATCGAGTTCCAGCGCGCGCTTTACAAAGCTGCGGACCGCCTCGTCGTCTTCCGTCAGAAGAACACGAGCCATTCTCAATCTCCTTCGTACTAGCTGTCGCCTCCAGACTTATCTGAAGGGACAACGTAGCCGATAAACGGCAATTGTCTCCAAGCGTGTGCCATGTCCATTCCATATCCCACGACAAATTTGTCAGGACAGGCGAAACCGACATAGTCCGCTTCAATCGGCGCCTTGCGTGATTCCTGCTTATCCAGGAGGGCAGCAATTTTGACCGATTTGGCACCGCGACTTAAAAGACGCTCTTTGGCGAAATTCAAGGTGCGGCCTGATTCGAGGATATCATCCACCAGAATGATGTCTCGGTCGTTAACATCACTATCGACATCTTGGTGTATTTCCACATTTCCCGAACTGATTGTTCCGCTCCCGTAGCTGGAAAGACGCATGAAGGCCATTTCGGGTTGTAAGCCGGCTCTGTGCATTGCTCGCACGAGGTCCGCGGCGAAGATGAAACTGCCGTTGAGAATTCCCACGACCAGAAGCTTTTCAGGCTTGGCATCGGCAACTTCTGCGGCCAAGGCTTCGATACGCTCTGCAATCGCTTTTTCGTCAAACAATGTGTCGATCTGAATGGTCATCTCATTCCAGTATAATTTCTTTGGCGCCGCGTTCTACGAACCAGACCTGGATGGTGGAAGCCTCTGATGGCGGATCTTCCAACATTGTTCTGAAGCGTGTTTCGTCCAGCGGCTGTAACAGCCTGGTCTTTGGATCAACCGTCCAGGAGTAGATTTCCTGCGTACTGTTGTCCCGAATTGACAGCCTGATCGCCGGCACGGGTGTGCTGTCATCATGAATGTTGTGAATTGAGCCTTCCACGACCAGGACCTGCTTGCCTTCCTGGAGTTCGGAGAAAATTCGAAGATCGCGGAACTCGAGTCCGCGTAGATTAACGTCCATGCCAATCATCTCATAGAGGCTGGCAAGATCCGGTACCTGTTTGACGATGTTGTCGCGCAGTACGAAAAACAGGAAGCAGGTCCAAACGGCGACACCAAAAATGATTACGCCGGCGACGCGGCGATAGTTCTGACGCATGAGCCAGTTGAAGATTGGCGCGATTTTGCTGCGCTTGAACTTGTTCGGATTGACGCTGATTTTCGGGCGCTTGGCGAGGGTTTCGATATCTGCCGGATTGGGAGGATCGACTTCTTCCTTCTGGGCCTTTTCATCTGGTTTTTTCTTAACTGGATCAGGTGCCTTCTCGGCAGCTCCGCCAGTTTCCTCGACTTCATCCTCCGCCCAGCTTTCCTCATCCTTGGACGAGTCTGCTTCGGGTGGATCTGGCACTTCGGTTGGCTGTTCGTCTTCAGTGAATGAGACCAGGTCTTCGTCTTCGTCAGCGGGAGGTTCAACAAACCACTTCGATGCACAGCGTGTGCATTTCACACTGCGTCCTTCGGCTCCCAGAACCGATGCCTTGATATCGTAAGATGTGCCGCAATCCGGGCATTGAATCTTCATTTCAAGAAGACCCTCGCAACCTGCTGAGTGTTACCGTGTCGATTGTAGTGGCTGACCCCGATTTTCGCCCAAGTCAAGCGCTAAGATAAGATAGTAATTCAAAATAGTGCTGATCTATAGGCTATTTATATGATTTATGAACCGTTAACGCTCGCTGGGTAGGATGCAAGCTTTCCAAGGAGGCCGCGTTGATCCGCTTCGAAAATGTCGGATTGAGATATGGAATGGGGCAGGAAATCCTGCGGGATTTGTCGTTCGAAATTGAACCTCAATCTTTTCAGTTTTTGACTGGCCCTTCGGGGGCCGGAAAGACCAGCCTTATCCGGCTGCTCTTTATGTCACTGCGTCCAACTCGCGGTCTCATAAGGGTTTTTGGCCGCGACCTGTCCATTATCGACAAGAAAGAACTTCCCGAGCTGCGACGCAAGATTGGAGTCGTGTTCCAGGATTTCCGCTTGCTTGATCATCTGACGACTTATGAAAATGTTGCCCTGCCGTTGCGCGTGCTGGGAAAGGAAGAAGCTGAATATCGTTCTGATGTGATCGAACTTCTTCAATGGGTTGGTTTAGGCGAACGCATGCATGTATTTCCGCCTGTGCTTTCTGGTGGGGAAAAGCAACGTGCCGCGATTGCCAGAGCGCTGATTACCCGTCCTGAAGTTCTGTTGGCGGATGAGCCCACCGGGAATGTGGATCCACCTTTGGCGCGGCGTCTTTTGCGTCTTTTTACAGAGTTGAACAAGCTGGGGACATCGGTCGTTATTGCGACCCATGACATGTCTCTTCTTGAACAATTCAATGCGCGGCAGTTGGTTCTCGAAGACGGCCGCATGACGGTGTACGATTAGGCCCAAGATGAAATCTCCAACGCCTCCAGATCGTCGAGACACACCGCCATCGGCTCCCGCTTCCCCAAAGAACCGGGCCAAGAAGCCGGTTGCCTTGAAAACTCGTAAAAAGCCCACGGTGAAAAAGAAAAAGGGCAGCGGCAAGAGCGGTGGTTTGCGTCCTTCTGCTCCTATTGTGCCGCCCCAGACCGTTGCTGGTCGTGCATTGGCGCTTGTCGTCGCGATCATGAGCCTTCTTGCCTGCCTGACTGTCGGCGCGGTGACCCTGGTCTGGGACGCTGCGGATGATTGGCAAAATGATCTGGTCCGTGAAATAACCATTCAGATCAGACCTATCGATGGCGTTGATATGCTTCGGGAAATCGATAAGGCGATTGCCCTGACGTTGGAGTTTCCCGGTATCGAAAGTGTCCAGGCGCTTTCCGACGATGAAACGCGTTCGCTTCTGCAGCCGTGGCTGGGTGAGGGACTGGAGCTGGATGCCTTGCCGGTGCCGCGTCTGATCCAGGTCTCCGTGTCTGATCCAGGTCTTTTGAATATCCAGGATTTGAGAATTTCCCTTGAAGAACAGGTGGCTGGTGCCAGTCTGGACGATCATTCTGTTTGGACGTCGCGGCTTTCCGCGATGGCTGGAGCTGTGGTTCTTGTCGGCTTTGGCATTTTGACGCTCGTGCTGGGCTCTATGGTCCTAAGTGTTGTTTTCGCGACGCAGGCAGCAATGGCCGGTAATAAGGACGTGGTTTCGGTTCTCCATTTCGTCGGTGCTGAAGACAGTTTCATTGCGCGCGAATTTCAGCGTCATTTTCTGGTGTTGGGTTTGAAGGGCGGCATTACGGGCGGACTTGTCGCTGTGATCTGCTTCGTCTGTATCGGATTGCTAACCCGCAACAGTGCTGGCTATGCAGGGGCGGATCAGTTTACTGCGTTGTTTGGGTCGATCTCGGTGAGTATTCCGGGATACGTTGGCGTGGTTGCAGTTGTCGCCTTGGTGGCGTTCTTGACGTCGATCACATCCAGATGGGCTGTTAAGGCGCATCTTCGAAAGGTAGATTGAGCTTGAGAGAGCTGTCTGGCGTAGATAAATTGACTAAAAATCATGCGGCTGGTTCATCAGCCTACCATCCTGACACGCGTCCGTATTGAACGACTTCCAGAAACACCGACGAGCAGACTTTGGACATCAATCAAAAACGATCCCGGAAGCGTCGAATTTCCTTGCTCTCGTTCGTACTTGTGGTGCTGGCGGTCGTTCTGCTGTTTGCCTTCGCGATCTTTCTCGAGTTTAGCCACAAGGTCAGCAGCGTACGGGTGCCACAGGATCCGCGCGCCGATGCGATCGTGGTACTGACCGGTGGTACGAGGCGGGTTGAGCAGGGCCTGCAGCTTTTGTCGGAAGGTCGTGCGCAGCGCTTGTTGATCTCGGGAGTGCACCCGGGCACAAGCCCGCAGCAAATTGCGACGTTAACGTCGATGGACATGCCCATGTTTGAGTGTTGCGTCGATCTTGATCGTCTCGCTCTCAACACGGCTGGTAATGCGACTGAAACTGCGACTTGGGCAAAGTCCCATCATTTCAAGTCCTTGCTGCTGGTGACCAGTTCCTATCACCTGCCGCGCGCGCAAATGGAGCTTGAAAGCGTTCTTCCAAATGTGAAGCTGATCCCCTATCCGGTGTCGCCCGATAGCGTCGATCTCAAGCATTGGTATGAAAATTTGGCGGCAACCGAGCTTCTCCTGCGCGAGTATATGAAGTATGTCCTTGCCTACTGCAGGATCCGAGTCATGCTTTTTGGTGAGCTATTGGGTCTTTGATAATGCATTGTTGGCAGGTCGCATGTGACCTTGGAACACATTAAGGGACTTCATGATCTTCCTTCGCTCCACTCTTTTTCAGATCCTGTTTTACGGTCTGACATTTTTCTACATGTTGGCGCTCTCGCCCATGCTTCTGCTGCCAAGACGTTGGGGCGTGTGGATCATTCCGTTTTGGGGTGTCAGCTGCCTCGTCCTGATGCGACTCACAGTCGGACTGAAGGTTGAATTCCGCGGCAAGGAAAACATCCCCGAAGGTGGCTTTATCGTCGCGTCAAAGCACCAGTCGTCCTGGGAAACCTTTGCGCTGATCCCGTTGTTTCAGGATCCGACCTACATCATGAAACAGGAACTGCGCTGGTGGCCCTTGTTTGGCTGGTACATTACCAAGTTCCGGCAGATTCCGATCAATCGCGGCAAACGTTCGGTTGCTCTTGCTGCCATGGGCAAGGCGGCCGCCGAGGCGATCGATGAAAACCGCGAAATCCTGATTTTCCCTGAAGGCACTCGCCGCAAGCCGGGCGCAGAGCCCAAGTACAAATACGGCGTCCTGCATTTGTACAATCAGCTCCAGTGTCCGGTTCTGCCGATCGGCTTGAATTCCGGTCTTTACTGGCCGCGTTCTTCCTGGATTGTTTATCCTGGAACCGTGTTGGTGGAGATTCTTCCGCCGATCATGCCGGGTCTTGGAACCGATGAATTCCGGAATGTGATGGTTGAGCAGATTGAAACCAGCACTGCGCGTCTTGTTGAAGAAGCACGGGTTTCTGACAATCCTCCGCCGACAGTGAAGTGGCTGGACGTTCCTGCCGAGAGCTGAGGCTCAGGCAGGTTCCCGGAGCTCTCTGGCGAGCCAGGAAACGTTGTGATCCTTGATTGCCATATCCTGCAAATGTTGGGCTGTGTTCAACACATATTCCGGGTTCTGACCCGATTTACCGATGGCCCGGCGCACAATCTTCAACTGCTCTTCAAGTGGCAGTGCCCCGGCATATTGGGGATGCTTTCGGTCAACGACGTAGGTGAGGGCGTCGACTGTCCTGCCGCAATCCAGTTTGACCCGTCTCGTTGTCTCCAGATAAACCATCGTGACTTGCTCGCGTTCGCGTAGATACTCGATGGTATCAGCCTTGTGCTTCATATTGACCTTGTAGGCCATGCCGCGACACGCGCCGCCGCGATCGAGCCCGAAAACAAGGCCTGGATTTTCCTGGGTGCCGCGATGAACCCAGGAATAGACACACAGAGAACGATGTGCGCCGCGTAGTAGCGCCGGTTCCCCGGTTTCGTGTTCAAATCCGGGATTCCACATCAATGAACCGTAGCCAAAAACCCAGAAATCACTCATATCAATCACAGTTTTGATCCATTTTGATGTCGCAATAGCAACGTCAGTGCGGCCGCGCAATGCATATGGGCCTAAAACACCGACCAAACACGACGAGGAACGACCTTGGCCCAAAAAACGCAGCGCCGCTCAACGAAATGGAAGTTCATCGTTCTGTTGCTCGTGGTCTGTCTCGCGTGCGTCGGTTGGAGTGGCGCCTGGTTCTACCTGCGTAGCGCTCTAGTCGGGTCTGTTGCAACCAAAACCAATGCCCTGGCCAGCAGGGACATGCATGTGTCTTGTCCGGGGCTTAGCGTTCTGGGATTTCCGTTCAGGTTTGAAACCTCATGTGAGTCTCTGGTCGTCGCGGATCAGGACAGGCGTTTTTTTCAAATCGACGATCTGACGTCGGTCTCCCTTGTCTACAATCCAACTCATATCATTTTTCAAAGCTCAGGACCTGCATCCTATGCTGACCGGGCAAATGGCTGGTTGACGGAGACTGAATGGTCCAAAGCAGAGGCAAGTGTCCGGCTGTCGTTGGCGGGTGTGTCCCAGCTTGATGCGGAGCTTGAGGCGCCTTCCGTCATGCTCTCCAGCTCTCTTGGCGATTATGCCGCGATGAGTGAGCAGTTGCAGGTGCATTTGCGCCGGCCACCAGATGCTTTTGGCGACCTTGAAACTTTCATCGATGCGAGCTCATTGGTGATTGAAGATGTGTTGAACGATTGGGATGAACTGGGGGCCCGTTTTCATACGGTGATATCGCAAGGTGGCGACCTCTTGTCAGGCCGATCGCTCGATGACATCAAGACGCTCCAGGGTGGTGTCCTGAGGGTCCAAATCGTATCTGCGTCTTTCGGAAGTGCCGAGGAAAGTATCCATTTGCGCGGCGAAATTTCGATAGATCAGAATGATCTCGTCAGCGGTGATTTGACCGTTGGACTTTCGGGCATCGACGGATTGGCGGAGCGTGCGCGCAAGCTCTGGCCGAATGATCGGGAACTGATAAAGACAATCAGGGATTTTGCACCGCTGTTGGGACGGAATACGGTTGCGTCTGGCCGCGGGCAGCGGCTCGAGTTTCCGATGACTATCCGCAAGGGTGTTGTCTCGGTCGGATTTGTCACGCTGGGCGAGTTGCAGCCAATCCGTTTCTAAGCAGCGTTGCCAGTTTTATGTGTTGATCAGTTTCCGGAGCGTTCAATCGGGATGATGAAGCTCTTGTTGCGATCTGGCTCGGCGATGGTTTCGTAAAGACCGATGGTCATGAGGTGGCTTTCAGGAACCATCCAGCGAATGTGCATCCATCCACGGCTCTTGCCAGTTGACTTCATGTTCCCAATCATCTGACGGCCAATACCCTGTTTGCGGAAATCCGGATGGACATAGATGTTGTCCAACTGACCGATGCGCAAGCCGGTGATCAGTTCAGGCATGTCGAAGAAGACGGCGAAGCCGACGAGTTTGCCTTCCTTGAAGGCACCTATGACTTCTGCATTTTTATCGCCGAGAATGTTTTCTGCATAAAACTCGTCCGGACGTCGCGGGGCTCCGCGCTTGAGCGCTTGAGCATTTTCGGCGATCAACGGAGCCAGTTGGCTGGCATCTTCTGAACGAAGTGTCTTGATATCGATCTGGCTCATGGAGTTTCAACTTTTTTGCCGGTTGCTGCAGTGCCAGAAAAATGTCTCATGTAACGGCAATATTCAAGTGGGTCGCTTTAGAAATCGGCGCATCTTACATTCGAGCCGCAGTGGTTGTACTAAGCATGGGTCGAACAAAAGAGCAGATCCATGAATTCCGATAACACTGTCCGCCTGAGAGCCACGCTGATTGGTATGAGTGCCGTCCTGATGTGGGCAACGCTTGGCCTTTTTGGTGCCGGCTCTGCGGTTGTTCCACCCCTCTTGCTGAACGCGCTTTGTTTTGGAATTTCGGGCGTCTCAGCCCTTGTATGGCTTGGTTTTCGGGGACGTTTGCGCAATTTGCGGCAACCGCTGAAAGTCTGGGCATTTGGCACTGTGGGTCTGTTCGGTTTTCATTTTTTCTATTTCACGGCCATTCGCAATGCGCCTCCGGTTGAGGCCAATCTGATCAACTACACCTGGCCTTTGTTGATTGTCCTGTTTTCGGCGTTGCTGCCAGGTGAAAAGCTCAAGATCCATCATCTGATAGGAACGGGCCTGGGACTATTTGGCGCAGGTCTTTTGATATCCGGTGGGGAAGCGCTGTCGTTTTCTGACGGGTCCTGGATTGGTTATGGTGCAGCGATTGCCTCATCGCTGTTCTGGGCGACATATTCGGTTCTTTCGCGGCGATTGGGACGCATTCCGACAGATGCGGTGGCAGGCTTTTGCGTCATGTCGGCGATCCTGTCTGCGGCGTTTCACTTTGCGCTTGAGGAAACGGTCATGCCATCAACATCTGTGCAGTGGGCTTCTGTTGTGGCCCTGGCAGTTTTTCCGGTTGGTCTTGCGTTTTTCACCTGGGACATTGGGGTAAAACGGGGAGATATTCAGGTGTTGGGTGCGGCTGCCTATTCTGCACCATTGCTCTCCACCTTGTTGCTGATTGTCTTTGGCTATGGTGCCTTCACTCAGGAGGTTGCACTGGCGTGTTTTGCGATTACATTCGGTGCAATCATCGCTGCCAAGGATATGATCTTTCGGCGAAAAACAGTTGTGCTTCCTTAGCAGACCGAAAAATGTGAGCATCTAAATCATGGCCAGCTATCGACCGCGCCGATCTGCCCTTTACATGCCTGGATCCAATCTTCGCGCTCTGGAGAAGGCAAAGACACTCGATGTCGACTGTGTCGTGTTTGATCTGGAAGACGCTGTCGCGCCGGAGCAAAAGGACCTGGCCAGAGAACAGATTGTCGATGCCGTGAAAGAGGGTGGCTACGGCAAGCGCGAGCTGGTGCTGCGGATTAATGGAAAAGGCAGCAGCTGGGAAAAAGATGATATCTGCGCCGGCGTGGAAGCAGGTGTTGACGCCATCCTGGTGCCAAAGGTCAATTCTGCGGCCGATTTGCAGCGGATTGCACATGAGATGGCGCTCAATAGTGCGCCGAAAGATCTCAAGATCTGGGCAATGATGGAAACGCCGGGGGCCATTCTCAATGCGGCTTCGATTGCCGCGTGCGGCGTTGACAGCGAGGTACCGCTGTCCTGTCTGGTTGTTGGAACGAATGATCTTGCCAAGGAAACCAACGCGGAACTGGCCAAGGGACGTGCGGTCATGGTGCCTTGGCTAATGACATTTATCGCAGCTGCTCGCTTTGGTGGTGTCGATATTCTGGATGGTGTTTACAACGCCTTTGATGACGACCAAGGCTTTGCCGAGGAATGCCAGCAGGGACTGAAAATGGGTATGGATGGCAAAACGCTGATCCACCCGCGTCAGATATCGGCCTGCCATCAGGCTTTCAGCCCGACAAAAGAAGACGTAGTGCGAGCCCAGCAAATTTGTGCAGCGTTTGAGCGTCCGGAAAATGCCAGCGCAGGTGTCATCAAACTTGATGGCGAAATGGTTGAGCGACTGCATGCCAAGATGGCGCGGCGCACCCTTGATATTCATGAGGCCATTATGGCTCGTTCTGAAAGTTGAAAAATGAAGCTCTATCGTTTTATCACCGGTCCGGATGACAGCGAGTTTTGTCACCGCGTCACGCAAGCCCTCAACAAAGGTTGGGAGCTCGCCGGGTCACCTTCCTTGACATTTGATGCTGAGCGCGGCCGGACCATGTGTGGTCAGGCCGTGACCAAGGAAGTGGATGGAGCGGAATACAGCCGAGACATCACGCTCGGCGAGTATTGATGCGATCGTTGTGGAATTCCGTCTGATCAGGCTTGAGAAAAGGCGATCATGTGGTTGTCCCAGGATACCCCTGCAGGGCGGGCCAGGACTTCCGGATAGGAGTCCGGCTCCTCGACGTAGCTCAGACCACCAGCGCCATCGGAAACCAGGAATGAGCTATCGTCGATAGGGGCGACGCCACAGCCATCAATGATCGTTTCGGAACCGATCAACTCTGCAGTCTTTGCGTCCCAGAAGAGTGTTTTGCCGCCGCGCGGGGCGGAGGTTGCGATCACGTCGCCACTGTTGTTGGCCACTACGGATCCGATGTAAGACTGCAGGTCTTCCATCAAGGGCATCGGAATTTCCGACAGTTTCAGCTCCTCGTCGCGGGAAAAGCGGGCCACCAATGGAGGCATCTCCGCAGAGTCGCCCTCATATTGGCCTCCGACCCACACACGTCCAGCGCCATCCTCCGCCATGTGCCGAAGAGACAGTTTGTGCAGATCCTTGGCCAGGCGGTGTTGAGCGAGGAGATCGCCGTTCTCGAGATCCAGATAGACGACGGACGGGTCCATCGTCTCGACGTTGAGTTTTGCACGCGGGGTTTTCGGGTCGGTTTGAATACCGCCATTGGCGATTACGACGCTCCTGCCGCCTTCGGTCAGCAACAGGTCGTGCGGGCCGACACCGCCGGTCTCGATTTCACCAATGCGTTGAATGTCCGCACCACTGACATCATAGACACCGAGCACACCGCGAACGGCTTCATAGTCGTTTTCAACCGCATAAACGAGACGGCCATCGGCGGAGAAACAGCCGTGACCGTAGAAATGACGCCCTGGTATGGACGACAGGATTTGAGGTTCGCTTTGAGCGCGCAAGTCGATTAGGACGGCAAAAGTACCAGGTCGACGGGCAAAGACCATCATCCGGCTTTTGTCGGGCGACAGGGCCATGCCGTGTCCGCGATCTGGAAGGGCGACGCGGGCGATATCCATGCCGGCTTCGTCAAAGATCGAAAGCGCATATTTGCCGTTGGCCTCACGGCGCGTACTGGCGAACAGGGGGGCATCCAAAAGCGCAGGATCAAGCAGCGGGGCCGCGAAGGACAGTTTTGAAAGCGCGCTTCCGACCAGGAAGGAAGCACCGCCAAGGCCAGCCAGGAAGGCTCTGCGGGAAAAGGCGGTCTTTTCAGTCGCCGTCCAGGGCATTGAAGCCTCCTGTCAGACCCAATGCACCAGCCATTTCGAGCGCAACCGTGTCTCGCAGACTGTCCACTGTGATGACCAAAGTTCTGATCTTGTCATACGTCTCCGGCGTCTTGAAACTGCTTCGCACAGGTGCGTTGATCGTGGCGAGATAGTCTTGTCCCTGTTTGATTTCAAACGCGATGGAGTTTGGCAACCAACTGAAATCTTCGCCCAAACCGGGTGTAAAGTCAGCGGCCTGGATCACATCACCGATGCCCTGCAGTTCAGCGGAAATATAGCGCAACGAATTGCCTGATCGTGAGAATGGCATGCGGTGCGGCTTTGCCTTCTTCAGCTCGGTTCCAATGGCCGGCAGCAGATCCTGGTCCTTGACGATGATCAGGCCCGTTGTCAGCGCATTGAAGATTGTTTCAATAGCTTCCTTGTCGTTGTGCAGGACCGGGTTATCGGGACCCGTTTCGGTTAGGACTTTTCGGTAGCCATTTTCATCACGCCATTCATCGGCAATCGTCTGGGCAATGCTTGCGATGTTTTCGGTGATGGCGGCTCCATAGGCACATAGCAGCTCACCGTTGTCGGCAGGTTCACCAAGGACCAGTTCGGCCTTGCTGTTGAACGCGATGAGCTCCAACGCGGTCAGACCTTGCAGGGCAACGCTTTTCTGGCGCAGCGATTCAGGATCCGTAAGAGTGCCATCTTCCTTGGCGAGAGCCTTGCGAATCTGGCGCTGGGCGATACCGCGCGGATCAGGCATGAAGGCAAGGCTCTCGAGACGGTGTTCGTCGATCAGGGGGCCGAAGCGCAGGAAATGCACGCTCGCAAAATCTTCCACCACCGCAGAAAATTTGTCTGAAAAGGCCTCGCGGTTGGCCGGGGTTGGTTGCTCGCACAAGCTGCGAGTGATTTCAGGCAGCGCCTGTGCTTCTTCGGAGAACCGGTCAAAGGCAGGCTGAATGTATCCTGCGATGCTGCGCTCAACGTAGTCTTTGTAGTTTTCTGTCGCGAATGCGTCCTGGATCGGCAGGGTCAACAGGAGGAGCCCGAGCAGCATATATTGGGGTTTATGCATTAAAGTGACTCCAGGAAGCTGATCAGTGCGGCTCGATCCTCGGGTTCAAGATTGGCAACGGCGTTCTTGGCAGGAAGAGCCTCGCCACCATGCCACAAAATGGCCTCAAGCAGATTACGCGCTCTTCCGTCGTGCAGGAACCTTGTGTGCTTGTTGACGGCCATCGTCAAACCAATGCCCCATAGTGGAGGTGTGCGCCATTCGGTTCCGGTCGCATCGCCGACCGGACGGTCATCCGCGAGATCGGGACCCATGTCGTGTAACAGGAGGTCGCTGTATGGCCAGATCAACTGAAACCTGTGAGCTTCTGTTGCCGCATTTCTGCTCGTGACATATTTGGGCGTGTGGCAGCTGACACAGCCAACAGCGTAGAAGATTTCCTTGCCCTTTAGAACAGCGCTGTCGTCGGCATTTCGGCGCGCCGGTACGGCGAGATTCTGGGCGTAGAATGTCACCAGTTCCATGATCGGGTCAGGCGCTTCCGATTTGCCAAGATGGGCCTGTTCTCCATGCGGGAGTGACCGGCAGGTTGCCTGTCGTTCGGTGCAATCACCCCAATTGTCAGGCTTATCAGGCGTGCTGATACCGATGTCGCCGGAGAAGGCTCCGGCTGTTTGGGCACGTACGGTGGGGTTCGAAGCTTTCCAACCAAACCGACCGATGGTCATTTCATTTGTGAGATGATCTCTCACTCGACTGATCTTGCCCGAAATGCCATCGCCATCCAAATCGTCGGGGTCGGCATTTGCTTCAAGGTCACCAGGGTAGATGGCTTCCAGTAGGCCCAGGCCGATCATTGGGGGCGTGACACGAGGGGAAATCATGACCTCGGGGTCCATATCGCCGTAGGCGAGATCGCTGATCTTGTAGATCGGTTTTTGAAGAACCGCTGGCTTCTCGCCGTTTAGCGGAACCTCGATGGCCTTGTGCTCAATGTCGAAACGGCCTTCGGCTGCTTGACCAACAACTGCAAATGTCTGGAATTGGGTGCCGTAAGTCGGCTCTGGAATGACAAGCAGCTGCTTGTCTTCCAGCAATTTCTTCTCGTCACTGGTGCGCGGTGGGACAGATAGCCGCAGGAACAGGGAAACGGCAGTTTCGCCTGCTTTAGGAGGTTGGCCACGACCATCCTTGAGATGGCAGGCCTGACACGAACGGGCATTGTACAGTGGGCCGAGTCCGTCAGAGGCCTGGGTTGAGGAGGGCGATGAGGTCCAAAGTTTCTTAAACAGGCCATTGCCGAGTTTGAAGTTCTGTTCTTCTTCAAAAGTGATGTTGGCAGAGGCATGTGAGAAGGCGTCGCGATTGACCCGCTTGGTGGAGGTCGCCGCGCCGGCCGACATGATTTCAAACGGTTCCGGTTTGGAAAAATCGTTTGTTAATTCAAGAACTTTGGCAACGCGCTTTTGATCTTTGGAGGTAAGATCGTTTCTGTAGCTCATATCGTCTGCCGATTGAGCTGGCAGGGATATCAAGGTCGCTGCGAGGAGGGTCAGGCAGCGGAGGGAAGCGCTGGTTTTGCTGGACGTGTGCACAGACGTGCCCTTGTCTCTGAAGGGGTGCCGACTGTGTTGTGTGGTCGGCCTTATATTGGGTCTCTACGGGGCGTAATGGCTACGCCCCGTAGATTGATGTCTTATTCGAAGACTGCAGTCGGGTTGTCAAGGCTGTCAGACCCTTCGAAAGCGATGCTTTCCAGGTCGAGAGCTGCAACAGCACGTTCGATGGACTTTGTCTGGTCAACCAATGCGTCAACGACAGCCTGGATGACGGCGTTGCCCTCGTCATTGCCTTCGCCAATCATCTGATCGTAGGCTTCACCGGCTTCTGCACGTGCTTTCATGGTTTCAGCAGCGGCCAATGTGGCATCCAGCTTTGTCTCCAGTTCGGCAGCCAGGGCCGGGTCTTTGGCTTCGACCAGTTCAGCAATGGAGGCGCCATCGACATCGTTGCCATCGACGCTCTTGTAGGAACCGAAGTAGACGTTACGGATGCCGACGATGTCGTTGTAGTGAGACATGTGCGTGTTGTCGGAGAAGCAATCGTGCTCTTCTTCTGGATCATGCAGCATGAGGCCAAGCTTAATGCGCTCGCCTGCCAGTTCGCCGTAGGACAGTGAACCCATTCCGGTCAGGATGGTTGCCAGGCCGCCGGTTTCGCCCTTGTCTGCGAGCTCTTCGCGCGCTGCGCCGCCTTCGGACCATGCTGCGGTCATTTCTTCAAGATCGGAGATCAGCAGATCTGTTGCCGCCTTCAGGTAGGCAACGCGACGGTCACAGTTGCCGCCGGTGCAGTTGGCCGGGTCAAAGTCAGTTGCCGGACGATCACCTGCGCCAGCATCAGTACCGTTAAGGTCCTGGCCCCAGAGAAGGAATTCAATCGCGTGGTAGCCAGTTGCGACGTTTGATTCAACTTCACCAGCTTCCTGCAGCTGTTCTGCCAGGAATTCAGGTGTGATCTTGCTGGCATCAATCGTTTCGCCGCCTACCTGCAGGTTTGGATTGGCAATCACGTTGGCTGCATAAAATGCGTTGCCTTCAGCTTCTTCGCCGTAGGAGGCATCCACATAGTCGATGAGACCTTCATCGAGCGGCCAGGCGTTGACCTTGCCTTCCCAGTCATCGACGATTGCGTTGCCAAAGCGGTATGCTTCGGTCTGCTGGTATGGGTTACGAGCCGCGACCCAGGCTGCACGCGCTGCTGTCAGAGTTTTTTCTGATGGGGATGCAATGAGCGCGTCAATCGCGCTTTTCAGATCTTTTGCAGTGGCGAGTGAGTCCTTGAAGGTTGCTTCGGCAACATCGCCATATGTGTCCAGGACGTCAGTAGGCGTTGCTGCCAATGCAGGGACGGCGAACATTGTTGCGGCGGCCAAAAGGCCATACTTCAGGCACTTCATATTGGTTTCCTTGCTCTGCGTACTTGCCTTCGAGGCAAGTTATCTCTGATTTTTCAATCACTTTTCTTGCGAAATAGGCCGGGTGACCCGCGCCTTTAAAAAGTGAAATGACCCTCTGGATGAGGGAAAAGATGTGAATTTCAATACCGCAGGAAACATTTTGGAGTTTTTGAGTCAAGTTAAAATTGTGAATGATATTTAATTTGACGCAGTGCCGGAGACACCCCACGTAATGTCCATATCGTTCTTTTGTGAGGGTCTCTTCGGCAGATGTGTTTGCGGTGGTTTCTGAAGATTCTCTGACAAATTTAAACCGGCCGGAAACCTGTATCTGGCATAGACTAGGCGATGAATTTGGGCATGTGGCTTTCGTCCTCTGCCAAGCCGTAGAACACTGGGAAATTGGGCAGAGTTGATGCTGGAAAGTCTAACAAATTTCATTCGTCAGGTGACATTGGGAGAAAGCGGCAAGGTTGAATTTGCCGAAGACGACAAACGTCTGGCTGCGGCTGCCCTCTTGTTTCATCTGATTGATGTCGATGGCGTTGTCGATAGCTCTGAAAGTGCGAAGCTTCGGCAGATCCTGCGCGTGCGCTACGATTTGAGTGAAAAGGACACCGATGAGTTGATCGAAGCGGCAAAGCTGCGGGATCGTGAAGCGGTGGACCTATACGGGTTTACATCCGTCCTGAAGCGCACCACCGAGCCTTCCGAACGTCTGGAAATTGTTGAAATGATGTGGGAAATCGTCTTCGCTGACGGTGAGGTCCATGAATTTGAAGACAACACCATCTGGCGAGTTGCCGAGCTCCTGGGTGTTTCAACGCGAGATCGGATGACGCTTCGGCACAAAGTGGCGAAGTCGAGCGGGCAAGACCACGATCAGTCTATCGATTAGGTCGCCTGCCGGGTTGGAGTTCCGCTTAACAGAAGAGCTGCGACCATTCCGGTGAGGTGCGGTTCACATCGACCTTTAATATCTCCGCAGTGACCACGTCGTTCTCGACGAATGGATCCTGATTTACCCGCCTGAGGATTGCATCGTGATCCTCCCCGCGGGCGAGTATGCAGCCACCGCCGACATCAAGCGAACCGACGCATTGGAAAATGCCGTCAGCCAGACCTTGTGATACCCAGTCGTTATGCGCCTGCATGAACTGTGGGGCGGCCGGTTTGTTGCTTCCGAACTTAAGTAGGATGACATGCATCGGTCGTGACCTTTCCTTTGATGAAGAGGTTTGTTGGTGATGGTAGCGCTTGCAACCGTCTTTTGATGATTAGTAACAGCTTGCTATTTTTTGAAAAGTAGGCAACTTTTCAGGACTAAGTATCAAAAACATACTATTGGTGATGTCTCTTGGATAAACTAGCTGTGACCGATGCCTATAAGGACGCCCTGGCGGGGGCTGATCCTGAGAATGTGTGCCCGGCGCCGATCCTGTTTTCGATGATTGGCGGCAAGTGGAAACTCGGCATTTTGAAAGCGTTGATTTTCAAAGGCACCAAGCGGTTCGGAGACCTGAGGCGCGAGGTTGACGGCATTACGCAAACGATGCTGACGAAGCAGCTTCGCGCGTTGGAGGCAGATGGCCTAATCCATCGGAAGGTCTATGCTGAAGTGCCCCCACGCGTGGAGTACACCGCAACGCAGTCGGGATTGGCGTTGAGACCTGTCTTTGAAGCCATGCACCGCTGGTGGCTGGAAAACAAACAATAGCAGGTTATTCGCCTAGAAGACTTTCGAGCTGCCAAAAGATATCGTGAAGTTTCGCAAAACCCTACACTTGCAATATTCTCTTTCTCGTCAAGTCTGTATATGATTCGTCATCATGACCTCACAGCCAGATTCATCCCGCATTCTCGTTGTTCTTCATCAGGAGCATTCCTCGCCCGGTAAAGTCGGGCGTGAATTGGTTCGGCGTGGATACAAGCTGGATATTCGCAAGCCGCGCTTTGGCGACGCTCTTCCTGCGACAATGGATGATCATGCCGGTGCGGTGATTTTTGGTGGTCCAATGAGCGCCAATGACCCGGATGCCTTTGTGAAAAAGGAAATCGACTGGATCGACGTTCCGCTTCGCGAAGAAAAGCCCTTTTTGGGGGTGTGTCTGGGCGCGCAGATGATGGTCAAGTCGTTGGGTGGCTCGGTTGCGCCGCATGGCGATGGTCTTGTCGAAATCGGTTATTATCCGCTTGAACCGACCGAGATTGGTGCGCAGATGATGACTTGGCCGAAACGGGTCTATCAATGGCACCGTGAAGGCTTCGATTTGCCTTCTGGCTGTGTTCAGCTTGCGACCGGCAAAACCTATGAAAATCAGGCGATCCAATATGGAAAGAAAGCCTTTGGCTTGCAGTTCCATCCTGAGTTGACTCATTCGATGATGGTTCGCTGGACCACTCGAGGTGCGCCGCGGATGGAGCTCCCGGGGGCCCAGAATCGCGCGGATCATTTCGCTGGCCGCTTCATCTACGAGCAGGTCGTGGACGAGTGGCTGAGCCGTTTTTTGGATCAGTGGCTAGACGATCAGACTGCCTGATCGCAGTGAGCATTCTGTAGAGATTGAAAAAAGCCACCCCGCGAACGAGGTGGCTTTTCTTTTAGCTTTCCATGACGACCAGAAGATCTTTTGCATCGATCTGAGACCCTGGTGTGACCAGGACTTCCTTGATCTTGCCATCGCTTTCAGCATGGAGCGCGGTTTCCATCTTCATTGCCTCGATGGATACAAGCACATCGCCTGCCTTTACATCCTGACCAACCTTCACGGCGACAGTCGAGATAACACCCGGCATAGGTGCGCCGATGTGTGCGTCGTTGTCGTCTTCGGCTTTGCGCATTGCAGCAGACGCTCCTGCGCCGTGCGCCCGGTCCGGCACCTTGATGATGCGAGGCTGACCATTGAGTTCAAAGAAGACCTTCTTTTCACCCTTCTCATCGGTTTCGCCAACGGCCTGACAGCGGATGACCAAGGTCTTTCCTGGTTCCAGGTCGATGAAAACCTCGTCACCGGCTTCCAATCCATAGAAGTAGACCGGTGTGGGCAGCACGGACGTTGGTCCGTATTGCTGCTGGGCCTTTTCAAAGTCCTGATAGACTTTCGGGTACATCAGGTAAGAGGCGAGATCGATGTCGGAAATTGGGTGTCCAACCTTTTTCTCTGCAGTCTTGCGTTCTACGTCCAGATCCGCCTGCTTGAGAAGCGACCCGGGGCGAACCGTGATCGGGTTCTCGCCCTTGAGGACTTTTTTCTGCAGATCCGCAGGCCACCCACCCGGTGATTGGCCTAGATCGCCGCGTAGCATCTGGACCACAGAGTCCGGGAAGGCAACATCCTTGTCTGGATTTTCGACTTCTTCGACCGTAAGGCCCTGGCTGACCATCATAAGCGCCATGTCGCCGACCACCTTCGACGACGGTGTCACCTTGACGATGTCACCAAACATCATGTTGACGTCGGCATAGGCTTGAGCGACTTCGTGCCATCGGGTTTCCAGCCCGAGTGAGCGGGCTTGCTCCTTCAGGTTGGTGAACTGCCCGCCCGGCATTTCGTGGAGATAGACTTCCGATGCGCCGAAGCGCAGGTCGCTCTCGAACGCGCGATACTGGGTGCGGACCGCTTCCCAATAGAATGAAATCTGGCGGATTGTCTTGGAATCAAGTCCGGTGTCCCGATCGCTGCCTTTCAAGGCTTCCACGATGGAACCAAGGCACGGTTGCGAAGTCAGGCCAGACAGGGCATCCATGGCGCTGTCGACAGCATCAACGCCAGCCTCTACAGCCGCCAAAACGGTTGCTGCAGCGATGCCGGATGTGTCGTGGGTGTGGAAGTGGATCGGCAGTCCGACTTCTTGCTTGAGTGTGGAGACCAAAACCTTGGCAGCGGCAGGCTTCAACAGGCCGGCCATGTCTTTCAGCCCGAGGATATGGGCGCCGGCGGCTTCCAGCTCTTTTGCCAGATTGACATAATACTTTAGGTCATATTTTGGTCGTGCACTGTCCAGGAGATCCCCGGTGTAGCACAGAACCCCTTCACACAGCTTGCCTTCTTCTTGCACCGCGTCCATGGAAACGCGCATGTTTTCGACCCAGTTCAGACAGTCGAAGACACGGAAGAGGTCAACGCCGTTTTCTGCGGCCTGTTTGACAAAGAACTTGACCACGTTGTCCGGATAATTGGTGTAGCCAACGCCGTTGGATCCGCGCAGAAGCATCTGTAACAGGATGTTCGGCGCCTTTTCACGTACGAGATGCAGCCGCTCCCACGGGCTTTCGGTCAGGAAACGCATTGCAACGTCGAACGTCGCTCCGCCCCAGCATTCCAGCGAGAAAAGGTTCGGCAGGCCGGTCGAATACGCCTCTGCGATGGCCGCAATGTCGTGGGTTCGCATTCTTGTGGCCAATAGAGATTGATGGCCGTCACGCATTGTGGTGTCGGTGATCAGGGCCTGCTTTTGCGACTTCATCCAGTCGGCAAAGCCCTTTGGTCCCAGCTCATCGAGGAGTTGCTTCGTGCCAGCAGGTTTTTCAGAACCGAAAACAGGCACCTTGGGGATCATAGCATCCTTGGGCGGCTCGGCGCGCGAGCGTGTCTCGGGATGACCGTTGACGGAAACATCCGCAATGTAGGTCAAGAGCTTGGTTGCGCGGTCCTTGCGGCTGGTCTGGGTGAACAGCTCTGGCGTGTCGTCGATAAACCGGGTGGTGTACTCGTTAGAGCGGAAGTTTGGGTGATCAATGATGTTCTCGAGGAACACGAGGTTGGTTGCCACGCCGCGGATACGGAATTCCCGCAGGGCACGATCCATTCGTTTGCAGGCTAGTTCCGCGCTTGGAGCCCAGGCAGTTACCTTTTCCAGAAGCGGATCATAGAAGCGGGTGATCACGGCACCGGAATAGGCGGTTCCGCCGTCGAGGCGAATACCAAACCCGGTCGCTCCGCGATATGCGGTGATGCGGCCATAGTCGGGTATGAAATTCTGATCCGGGTCTTCTGTGGTGATGCGACACTGCAGTGCGTGGCCATTGAGACGAATTTGCGCCTGTTCAGGCACGCCGGATTCAGGTGTTCCGATCCGCGCGCCGCCCGCGATCTGGATCTGGGCCTGAACGATATCGATGCCGGTGACTTCTTCGGTGACGG
>JABXHV010000198.1 GCA_013373445.1 Paracoccaceae bacterium
AGCTGTTGGCGCATCGCGCGCCGCTGTTGATGCCGGTTATGCGGCCAACGATCTGCAGGTCGGTCAGACCGGTAAGGTTGTTGCTCCTGATCTTTATATTGCCTGCGGTATCTCCGGTGCGATTCAGCACCTTGCAGGTATGAAGGATTCCAAGGTGATCGTCGCAATCAACAAGGATGAAGAGGCACCAATCTTCCAAGTTGCCGATTATGGCCTTGTTGCAGATCTCTTCGAGATTCTTCCAGAACTGAAAGCCGCTGTAGAGTAAGCAGCGACAACCTTGTAAAATACCCGGAGGAGGATTAATCCACCTTCGGGTTCTTGCTGTCTGGGCTCAGACTTGCAAAGATCAAGGCTGCGTATTCTCGCAGTGTGCTTCTCTCTTAAGGATTGGGTTGGACAATGGGTGTCGAAATCAAAAAAGTCGGTGTGATTGGCTCTGGTCAGATGGGCAGTGGTATTGCTCACGTCTGCGCTCTGGCAGGTTTTGATGTCGCGTTGAGCGATCTGTCGTTGGACAAGATTGAAACTGGCATTGCCAATATTACCGGCAACATGGAACGTCAGGTTCAAAAAGAGCAGATCACCGAAGCTGAGAAAGACGCCGCTTTGGGCCGTATCATTGCGGCACCGGATTTGGATCGTTTGGCGGACTTTGATCTTGTGATTGAGTCTGCGACGGAAAACGAGCAGGTCAAGCGCAAGATTTTGTCGCAGCTGTGCCCGATTTTGAAGCCGGAAGCCATGCTGGCGACCAATACATCCTCGATTTCGATCACGCGCCTTGCGGCATCGACTGATCGCCCAGAGCGTTTCATCGGTATTCACTTCATGAACCCGGTGCCGATCATGGATCTGGTCGAGCTCGTTCGCGGGATTGCGACAGAAGACGAAACTTTTGATGCGGCGAAACAATTCGTCAAAGACATCAACAAAACCGTAGCAGTTGCTGAAGATTTCCCGGCGTTTATGGTCAACCGTATTCTTCTGCCGATGATCAACGAAGCGATTTACACCCTGTATGAAGGTGTTGGCTCTGTTGAATCGATCGACATCGCGATGAAGCTGGGTGCGAATCACCCAATGGGTCCGTTGCAATTGGCTGACTTCATTGGTCTCGATACCTGCCTGTCCATCATGCAGGTGCTTTACGAAGGTCTGGCCGATTCCAAATATCGTCCATGTCCGTTGCTTGTGAAATATGTTGAGGCTGGGTGGCTTGGTCGCAAGACCAAACGCGGTTTTTATGACTACCGCGGTGAAACACCGGTACCGACGCGCTAACCGGGCATTTTAACGAGCTCGTAAAGAATTTGTTTACGCGGTCTTAACAAGATCCTTGTAATGATGGCCGCGTAAACGGAGAATATCATGGACAGTGTCGGTATCGCCAACACCTTTGTGGCGCAAACACAAGCTCAAACATCAATGGCGCTTCAATCAGAGATGATGAAGATGTCTCTTGCCAGCGATGCTAACCTTGTGGCCATGCTTCAAGAAGGTGCCCAGAACCTGGAAAGCGTGTCACCGCAAGCTCCGACAGCGCCAGGCGTTGGCGGACGCGTCGATGTTTCTGCATGACAAGTTCATAGCTTGTCATTTGTTTGATTGTGATATTTGAAGCACTTGAGCCGTTTTCAGTCTAATTTTAAGAAAATTGGCTCTTTTCACTTACTCTCTTCTATACCCTGAACTTACCTAAATCTTTGAGTTTAATGACATTTACCTTAGCGTCAGGTACGATGTTTGCTGTGTAATGGTTCAAGATTGGATCAGAAAATGGACGCAGTAACAGCACCGAGCTCTGCGAAAGGTGTATTTGCTCCAACGGTTGGCGCCTCGGGACCGGATCGGTCCCAGGAAAAGCTGGAAGCCGTAAATGCCCGTCAGCAACAGGTTGTTGCTGAGGTGGTCGGACGACAAGCCGAATTCAGCGTCAATCGTGCTGAATCGCTTCAACGTCAGGCGGAACAGATTCAAAACCGCGCAGATACAAAGACATCACAAGATGGTCTGGGCCAACAGCTCGATATCAGTCTTTAGATTTCAGGCTTATTCCAGGTCTCTGGGGAGTTAAGAGTAAATGGCAATTTCTGACAGCACAGCAGCTGCCTATAGCAACTACAATGTTCGCAGCGAACTTGCGACCAATGCGGTTCGTCAGTCGAATGAGCAAGAGCAGCAAGTCGCTGAACGCCTTGACAAATCGGCTCGCGAGCAGAGCCAGGCACAAGATACGCAGCAAAACCGCCGTGAAGCCCGGAAAATTCCAGGTCTCGGCGAAGCAGTCGATATCTCTGCCTGATGATAAGACCTGGCTAGCCTGTCAGTTTTGACAGGGCGGCCTTGATCAAAGCCATTGCCTCGCTGGATGCCCATTCGGCGGGGCCATACATCGTTCCGACTTCACAGCCGTCCGGACCGATCAGGATCGTTGTCGGCAATCCGGTTCCCCTGCCCTTTTTGCGCAGCTCGCCCAGCATTGTGTTGCTCGGGTCATTGTAGAGCGTCAGCGCATCTGCTCCGACCTCTTCGAAAAATGCTTTCGGCTTTTCAATGCCACCACGATCAAGGTTCACCGTCACAACTTCAAACGTGTCGGAAGACATAATGGTGTGCAGTTCGTTCAAAGCCGGCATTTCATGGCGGCAGGGCGCGCACCAGGTCGCCCACAAGTTCAAGAGTATTGTCTTGTCCTCGAACTGAGACATTTTTACCGGTTGCCCCTCAGGGTCCTTGAATTCAAGCGTGTTGAGCGGCAGGGGCGATTGAGCTGGAAGAAATGCAGCGACGTCGCCCTTGGCCAACGGCTTGATGGTCTCGGCGATTTTCATCGATTGATCGCAGGTTTGGGCATTGACTGAGTTGCCATTTGCCCCCCAGATCACGTATACCGCGCCGAGGATTACCAGAACGCTGGCCAAACCAATGACAATTGGTCGTTTTCCGGATCTTGTTTCAGTTTCGGTCGGCTTTGTCATTTATCAGATCTCGCAAGGAACCTTCTAGGGTATAGGCATGAGCAATCGTATGTGGGGCGGCCGGTTCGCCGCAGGACCAGACGCAATCATGGAGGAAATCAACGCCTCTATCGATTATGACCGCAAGCTATACAAGCAGGATATTGCTGGGTCAAAAGCCCATGTTGCGATGCTTGCTGCTCAGGGGATCGTGACTACCGACGATGCTCAGAAGATCGCTCAAGGTCTAGACACGATTTTGTTAGAAATCGAAAGTGGCGACTTTAAGTTCTCGCGGGCGCTTGAAGACATCCATATGAATATCGAAGCACGTTTGGCTGAACTGATCGGTCCGACGGCAGGACGGCTCCACACCGCCCGCTCGCGCAATGATCAGGTAGCGACGGATTTCCGTCTCTGGGTGCGCGATACGCTGGACACGCTTGATGAGCAGATCACCGAGATCATGCGGGCACTTGCCGAAAAAGCTGAAGCTCATGCCGGTGACGTCATGCCAGGCTTTACACATTTGCAGTCGGCGCAGCCGGTGACTTTTGGCCATCATCTGCTTGCCTATGTCGAAATGTTTGCCCGAGATCGTTCCCGTGTGCGTGACGCTCGTGAACGTATGAACGAGAGCCCTTTGGGGTCTGCAGCGCTGGCCGGAACATCATTTCCGATCGACCGCAAGGCAACAGCAGAGGCGCTTGGTTTCGCGCGCCCAACCGCAAACTCGCTTGATGCGGTTTCTGATCGTGATTTTGTGATTGAGGCCCTTTCTGCTGCATCGATCTGTTCGATGCATTTGTCACGCCTTGCTGAAGAAATTGTCATCTGGTGCTCTGCGCAGTTCGGCTTTATCAAATTGTCGGACAAGTTTTCGACTGGTTCGTCGATCATGCCGCAGAAGAAGA
>JABXHV010000069.1 GCA_013373445.1 Paracoccaceae bacterium
AAAACTGAGACTTAAAAGACTTCTGAGACTGCTTTTGCAGTGGCTGCAACGACCTTGTCGATCTCTGCCTCAGTGATAGAGAGCGGCGGCGCAAAGCCAAGGATATCCCCCTGTGGCATCGCACGACCAATAATGCCCTGACTGAGCAGAGCACCCGCAATCTGTGGTCCCACCTTTTTCGCCGGATCGAAAAACTTGCGTCCGTCGCGATCTTCAACAAATTCAACGGCACACATCAGGCCTTCACCGCGAATGTCACCCACATTGGCATGATCACCCAGCGCATCAGTCAAGGCGGACTTGAAATAGGCTCCAACTTTGCCTGCGTTTGCGACAAGACCCAACTTGTCGATCAACTGCAAATTGGCAACGCCTGCTGCCGCGCCAATCGGGTGCGCCGAGTAGGTCCAGCCGTGGCCGATCGCACCAAATTCATCAGTTCCCTGCTCAAGAACCTTCCAGACCCGATCAGAAACAATAGATCCGGACAGGGGGGCATATGCAGAAGTAAGACCTTTGGCAATCGTGATAAAATCTGGCTCGATCTCATAGTGATCAGACCCGAACATTGTTCCCAGACGACCAAAGCCTGTGACCACTTCATCTGCAACCAGAAGAATGTCATGTTTCTTCAAGACGGCCTGAATGGCTTTCCAGTATCCAGCCGGTGGCGGCACAATGCCACCCGTTCCAAGAACAGGCTCGCCAACAAAGGCTGCAATTGTGTCCGCGCCTTCCCGTTCGATCAGCGCTTCCAGATCGGCAACACAATGGGCAACAAAAGCTTCTTCGGACTGCGAGAGGTCCTCACGGCGGAAGTAGTCTGGCGCAACCGTATGCAACACCTTGTCCAGCGGCAGGTCAAACTTCTTGTGAAAGAGTTCAAGACCGGTCAAAGAGCCTGTTACGAGGCCAGAACCATGGTACCCACGCCAGCGCGAAATGATCTTCTTCTTTTCCGGCCGACCGAGGACGTTGTTGTAATACCAGATCAGTTTGACATTGGTCTCATTCGCATCAGAGCCACCAAGACCGAAATAGACTTTCGACATGTTCTTGGGCGCACGATCCATGACCATCTTCGCCAGGGTAATCGAGACCTCTGTGCCGTGTCCGACGTAGGCGTGATAGTAAGCCAGTTCACGAGCCTGCTCAGCGATGGCGTCCGCAATCTCTGAGCGACCATAGCCTACATTCACACAATAAAGGCCGGCAAAAGCGTCAAGAAGCTTCGTGCCATCACGGTCTTCGATGTAGACGCCGGAGCCACCAGTTACGACACGGGTCGGTGTTTCGCCGCGCGCGTGCTGCGCCAAATGGGTCGATGGGTGAAAGAAGCTCGAACGATCCCATTCGCTCAACTGATCATTTTTCAGCATTTTAAAGTCCCTGTTTCCAGAAGGTTAGGTTTGGATGTTTAGCCCCAGTCGCGGCAAACATATTTCATGTCCATGAAGGCTTCGAGGCCATAACGGGCACCTTCGCGCCCAATGCCGGATTGCTTCATGCCCCCGAAGGGAATTGGAAAACCTGTGATTTTGGTGCGGTTGACAGCAACCATACCGAACTGCAAAGCGCGGCTGATGCGATAGATCCGCCTCGGATCACGGCTGTGAACATAAGCGACAAGCCCATACTCGGTGCCATTCGCCTTCGCGATGACTTCATCCTCACTGTCGAAAGGAGCAATCGCGGCGACAGGGCCAAACGTCTCTTCGCAAAAGATCAGGGCCTCATCGGGCACATCTGCCAAAACCGTCGGTTCAAAGAACAGGTCGCCGGCGCTATGACATTGGCCGCCGGTTAAAAGACGTGCACCGCGCTTGAGAGCGTCTGCGACGTGCTCTTCCTGCTTGGCAATCGCCTTGGCGTTCATCAACGGCCCGATATCCGGGTCTTCCATGCCCGGCGCAACACGCAGCTGCTTGGTACGCGCAACGAAAGACTTGGCAAACGCTTCATAGACAGGACGCTCAACGTAGATCCGGTTGGCTGCCAGACAGTCCTGCCCAGAGGTGGCAAACTTCGCAGCAATCGCCAGATCAACCGCTTTGTCGAGATCAGCATCAGCGAAAACCATCAACGGCGCATGACCACCCAGTTCAAGCACCAGTCGTTTCACCGTATCGGCCGACTGGCGATAGAGCAGACGTCCAATCTCTGTCGAACCGGTAAAGGAGACAACTCGCACACGGCTGTCTTCCATCCAAGGACCGACGACATCAGGTGCTATGCCTGGAACAACATTGAAAACACCAGCCGGAAACCCTGCCTGCTCCGCCAGCTCGGCAAGAGCCAATGCAGAAAATGGCGTTTCCTGAGACGGGTGAACAATAACCGTACACCCGGCGGCGAGCGCTGCAGCTGCTTTTCGAGTGATCATGGCACAAGGAAAGTTCCAGGGCGTAATCAATGCAGCAACGCCAAGTGGCTCGCGCCAGACTTCGACCTCGGCATCTGGCAAATGCGAGGTGACACCCTCGATGTTCGGTCGTTTTGCTTCTTCAGCATAAAACTCGACGAAGGAGGCAGCATAATCGATCTCGCCTCGGGATTCCGAGATCGGCTTGCCCTGCTCGCGCGTCATCAGGATCGATAAATCTTTCTTGTTGGCGAGCAAGAGCTCAAACCATTTCTTGAGGACTGCCGCACGGTCTTGAGGAAGCAATGCGGCCCACGCCGAAAATGCCTCTTGGGCGGCATCGACGGCAGAACGCGACTGATCACCCGTCAGAGATGCAGCATCTCCGATCCAGGTTCCGTCCGCAGGATCAGTTACAGTCAGCGCTCCGCCGTCATCGGCGGCAACCCATGCACCACCTACATAACCAAAGCTGCGAATTAGACGTTTGTTCTGAATCTGCGAAAAAAGGGAATTTCCCAATGGGACATCAGCATCGATCATCATGACATTCCACTCCGTGGCATTTGACACGAAGCCTAGAATGTACGTTGGGAACGAAACGCCTTTTCTGCGCTAAATTTATTTGCGAAAAATTTCTTCTTCAGCGCCTAAGAGCCGGATTTTTCCACGCCATAGTGGGCCGCCAGCATATCAATTGGTGGAGCGGACCGGCTCTTGACGGCTTTGGTGACCACATAGGTGTAGTAACGAACCACACCTAGCCCCCGCTCCAGCAGGTCATCCATGAACCGCTGATACCCATCGATGTCAGGGGCAACGATTTCGAGTAGATAGTCCACTCCCCCACCGAGCGCCCAACACGAAGTGACCATTTCAATGCCACCGATCGTCTGCTCGAATTTCTGGAAATACTCTGCGCGATGATGTTCCAGTTCCACCGTGACGAACACCGTCACATACGGCAAAACCTTCTTCAAACTGATATGAGCCTGATAACCTTCAATAATACCCGCCTTCTCCAAGCGTTCCAGTCGCTTCCAACAAGGACTCGGGCTTAGATTGATACGCTTGGCAAGATCCGCTTTTGCAATGCGTGCTTCCTGCGCAAGCACTTTCAAGATCTCCAGATCACGATCATCAAGTTTGAGCATCATATCTCACAATTGTGCCACAACCAGAACACTGGACATCGGATCACGTTTCAACGGTCGTTCCGATACCCTGCTCCCGCGCAAGCTGCAAGGCAACCGTTGCAATCGCCGTATCCTGAATACCCGTGCCAGTAAGGTCACAAACTGTGATCTGTTCCTCATTCAATCGCCCTTTTTCTGGCGCTCGAATGATGTCACCAAGTTCCTGTACATGCGCTTTGGACTGCAGCGCGCCGCTTTGAAGTGCGCTTCGCAGTTCTCCCATGGTTTCACACTGCGAGATACGATCACAGACAACGAGATCAGCCGCCGCCAAAACTCTTGGATCTATTTCATTCTTCTCGTGTTGATCCGAGCCCATGGCAGTGATGTGCAAACATGAGTGCAGTGCCTGCACCGACAAGATAGGCTCGATTGCCGGCGTCGTTGTGACCACCAACTGGCTATCGACGACAGCTTCATCAGCCGTTTTAACAGCAGAAACACTGACATTCATTTCGTTCGCAAGCTCATTTGCAAGCTGCTCAGCCTTTGAAAAGTCACGTCCCCAAACAAAAACCCTCTCAAAACTGCGGACTTGCGCCGCGGCCTGCACCTGAAGCTTGGCTTGAACACCTGTTCCCAAAACGCCCATGCAACGCACATCCTGGGGCGCCAGATGCCGCGCGGCGACCGCACCGGCAGCCGCTGTCCTGACATCCGTCAAATAGCCATTGTCGAGGAAAACGGCGAGCACTTGCCCGGTTCTTGCCGACAGCAAGACCATCAAACCATTGAGGCTGGGCAACCCGATCGACGGGTTATTGAAAAACCCGGGACTGACCTTGATCGCGAACCCCTCCAAACCCGGAATATAGGCTGTCTTCACATCAACCTCAGCATTGATGTCCTTCATCGCCATCGACAACACCGGCGGCATTTCGACCCCGCCGCCGCTCAACTGGCGAAAGGCGAGCTCTATGCAGTCAACGATTGGAACACTCAGCTTGATGGCATCCCGCAAGGCAGTTTCCGTGACCAGGCGTATTTCATGCCCCATACGACTGCCCCTTCACCAGAAGGTCGCCGAGAACGACATCACGGCCAGAGACAACATCTGTAAATTGCTTCATATCAACATTTCTCCCCGACACGATGGTCGCTACCGGGCCATTTAGATCTGCAATCTTGCGGCTCATCAGGGCAGCGATCCCAACAACCGCCCCGCCTTCAGCCACGAGATTTTCTTCAAAATAGAGCGTCTGCATCGCCTGGTAGATTTCTTCTTCAGACACCAGAACGACGTCATCCAGATAATCCTGGCACATGGAATAGGAAAACCGGTTCTGAAGACCGATCCCGCCGCCAAGAGAGTCAGCAAGGCTTTCAACCTCCGAAACCTCGACCGGCTCCCCGGCGTCCAGCGATGCTTTCATTGCCGCACCACGATCCATGGAAACCCCAATCAACCGTATGCCCGGCTTTATGGTGCGGGCCGCCAAGGCGACGCCAGCAGCGAGGCCTCCACCAGACAAGGGAACCAGCAAGGTCTCGAGATCCGGCAAGTCTTCCAGCATCTCCACACCGATAGTGCCTTGCCCGGCAATCACGTGCAGATCATCGAAAGGAGAGATCGCGTGGACGCCGGGGCTTTCGGAATACGCATCACAAGCGATCTGGGCGTCATCCTGACTGCGCCCAGTAATCTGCACTTCACCCGACAAACGCCGAATGCCTTCAATTTTGGTTTGGGGCACAAGCGACGACATGAACACCGCCGCCTTCAACCCGAGCTGCCGCGCAGCATATGCAACGGCGCGTCCGTGGTTTCCGGTCGAACAACAAGCCAGCGTATGAGTGCCTTCGGGAGCCGAAAGGGCCGCATTCATCGCACCGCGCAACTTGAATGCGCCAACCGGCTGCATGATTTCCATCTTCATGTGCAGCGGAACGCCCAATAACGCGGATAGGCAGGGCGCCGGCAAAAGCGGCGTGCGCACAACATGCGTCTGAATAGAACCGCGAGCCGCAATCACATCTGAAAGGCAAAGCTTCAAATCGGCCCCCACTGCCAATGAACAGGTCAGGTCAGTCCTAGACTACTGACATGTGTACAATATCGAGTTTGAATTCACATTCAACCACACAGAATGAAGAAAAATGTTGCAGCAGGCGTCAAGTTCGGGAACAGTTGTACACAAATAGCCTTCCAAGGGGATATATCATGCATCTCGGACTTCCCTTCAGCCTCGATGAATACCAGCGACGTCTGACACTCGTGAGAACAGCAATGAAAGAACGCGGCATCGACGTTCTGTTTGTAGAAGATCCTTCCAACATGGCTTGGTTGACCGGATATGACGGCTGGTCATTCTACGTTCACCAGGGAGTCATCGTGAACCTGGAGGGGCAACCGCTTTGGTGGGGCCGCAAGATGGACGCTCAAGGCGCCTTGCGCACCGTTTGGATGGAACCGGAAAACGTACTCTTCTACACGGATGACTACATCCAGTCGACGCAGCGCCACGCGATGCAGACCCTCGCTAAAATTTTGCGTGACAGAGGCTTTGAGAACAAACGGATTGGCGTGGAACTCGAGAACTACTACTTCTCCGCCAAAGCCTATTTGACACTTCAGGCTGAATTGCCCAACGCCAACTTCATTGATGCGACCGCTCTCGTGAACTGGCAAAGAACCGTCAAATCAGACGAAGAACAGATCTTTATCCGCAAGGCAGCGAAAATTACGGACAAGATGCTGGACGGCATTTTCGAGCGCGCGGAGCCGGGAGTGAGGAAGTCAGATCTGGTCGCGGAAATTTATGCCGATGCAATCCGCGGCGTCGATGACGCCTGGGGTGACTACCCTGCCATTGTGCCGCTTCTTCCAAGCGGGTCGGACGCAGCAGCAGCTCACCTGACCTGGGATGGCCGATCCATGAAAACCGGCGAAGCAACCTTCTTCGAACTGTCTGGCTGCTATCGCCGCTATCACGCGCCCCAGTGCCGCACGCTCTTCTTCGGCAAACCACCTGCAGATTTGCTCAATGCAGAGAGCGCTCTGATTGACGGCATCGAAGCCGGTCTAGAAGCAGCGATCGCAGGAAACACCGCAGGCGACATCTACCGCGCCTTGATGGAAGTCCTCACCGCCGCCGGAATTGAGCGCTCGGGCCGCGCGGGATATCCGATTGGCTTGTCCTATCCACCCGATTGGGGCGAGCGCACGGTCTCCATCCGTGATGAAGATACAACCGTTCTGCAGCCCGGAATGACATTCCATTTCATGCCGGCACTCTGGCAGGACGACTGGGGTCTGGAAATCACTGAAACAATTCTGATCAAGGACAGCGGTCCGGCCGAGTGCTTATGCACCAACCCCCGCAAACTGATCGTCAAGGAGTAGGGGCAATGAAGTCAGAGGTTGCAGAAAGCGCCATTGAGATCCTGAAACAGCTGATCGCCTTTCCCACCGTCTCGGCAGAAGACAATCGGGCGCTGATCGCCTTTGCAGCCGAATACCTGGAGGCAGCAGGCGCACGCACGACAATCACGCTGGACCCGACAAGCACCAAGGCCAATCTCTTTGCTACGCTCGGCCCTGAAGGCAATGGCGGCATCGTACTGTCAGGACATACCGATGTCGTTCCCGCCCCCGACCAGGAATGGACCTCGGACCCTTTTCTGCTGCAGGAGCGAGGAGACGCGCTGTATGGGCGCGGCACCTGTGACATGAAGGGCTTTATCGCTGCTGTTCTTGCGATGGTGCCCTACTATGCAGAACTTGACCTCGCCCGTCCGCTCCATATTGCCCTCACCTATGACGAGGAAACCGGCTGCCTCGGCGCCCGCCAACTTGTGCAGGAGCTGAAGCGCGATGGCATTGAGCCTGCCCTTGCCATCATCGGCGAGCCGACGGAGATGCGCGTCATCGAAGGTCACAAGGGATGCTATGAATACACCACCTATTTCCAGGGTACCGATGGCCACGGCTCCGACCCGGACAAGGGCGTCAATTCAATCCACTACGCGACCAAATTCATCGCCCGACTGCTGGAAATAGGTGAGGACCTGAAGGGGCGTGCAGGCCCCGACAGCGCCCGGTATTCCCCTCCCTGGACGACAGTTCAGGTTGGTCAGATCCACGGCGGCATCGCCCGGAACGTGATCGCCCGTGACTGCGAGGTGGAATGGGAAATGCGACCCGTCCGCGTCAAGGATGGCGAGGACGTCAAAACAGCCCTCAACGAATATTGCGATACTGTTCTTCTGCCCCAGATGCAGGCTGTCTATCCGGATGCAAAAATCGAAACCGAGGTCATCGGCGAAGTCGCTGGCCTGGAAGTCATGCCAGAAAACGAAGCGCGGGAAATTGCCGTTGCCCTCACAGGCAATGCAGAGACAGACGTCGTCTCTTTCGGAACCGAGGCGGGGCTTTTCCAGGCGCTCGACATGGCGGTCGTCGTCTGCGGTCCAGGCTCAATTCGCCAGGCCCATCAGCCCGATGAATTCCTCGAAATCGATCAGCTCGAGGCCTGCCTGTCGATGCTTACCGGCTTGGGGGCAAGTTTGACAAAGCCCGCACGCACGTGACATCAGCAGGGCCATGACCGACACATCAACGCTTCTGGAGCAAGCCGCTTCCGCACAAGACAGATTTGAAATCCTCTTCTCCACACTGCGAGAGCGCATTTCAACGCTGATCTATCCTCCAGGAACCCATCTGTCGGAAGAAGCGCTGGCCAATGAGTTCGGCATCAGCCGATCACCGCTGCGCAAGGCGTTGAAGATCCTGGAAGCAGACGGTCTTTTGCAATCTCAGCAAGGCGTCGGCACCCTGGTAACGGAAGTCGACTTCAACGAACTGTCGCAGGTCTATCAACTGCGCCTGGAGCTGAACGAACTGGTCGGCAAACTGGAACCTCAAACACCCGACGACAGGATCCGTGCGCTTTTCGCCAGCATGCGCGAGCGGGCAGACCTATTGCTGAGACAACCGGACCTAAAGGCATTCTCGCGCCTGAACATGGATTTCTTCCATGCCTTCCAGACGCTGACCGGCAACCAGCCCCTGCGCGACATGTCCGAAAAACTCTTTTATCAGACCTGTCGGATCTGGCTGATGCTGATACCAGAAAGTAATTTTTCAAAAGAAGTGAAGATCATGCATGACGAGATCATTTCGATCTGTGACTGTATTGATCTGGGCGACGTGCCCGCCGCAGCCCTGATCCGCCGCGCCCACCTGTCCATGGGCTACACCCGCCTCGGCGCGTATGCGCAGGCCTGAGCAGGATTTCATTTCGGGAGCTGGTGCCGCTGATTGGACTCGAACCTACGACCCCATCTTTGCGGACTCATCCCATTTTTAGCGGGTTTTAAAGCTGGACTTCAGGCGGGGACTTTCAGTTTCATAGCAGGCGCAATACCGCCGATGGCCATGCTGGGCCGCTCATCGTTATATGTCCATAGCCGGTTTGGGACGTGATCGGCACGCTTTGAGTTAATCCGCATGCGCATCACCAGCGCGATCAGGCCCAGGACGAAGGCGGGCGGGACAACCAGCCAGAGCATTTTCATCCAGTCCGATAGCGACTGGTATCTGTCGAAGAAATCCTGCCAGAAGTTATAGTCGCCCTCCATGCGATCACTCCCCAATTCGTTTCAAATGAAAACGGCCACCAGAGATTTCTCTGGCAGCCGGGGAGTTCGTAAGCCGCACGAAGACGACCGCAATGACCTTTAGGCCGGAGCCCTGGACATGCGCCATTGCCTCCCCGACCATAAGGTTGAGGAGGCATCATCACGGTTGATGCCAACCGCTTCGTGAGGGGTTACGACGCCCCGAGATTGGCCGATAACCAATCCTGGAGCGCACCTTATTATGATGTGGGGGCGATCGAAAGTGGAGATTTAGAATGGGGCAAAGGCGTTGATACGGACAAAGCCGTCATTTCATTGTATACGTTTATAGAACAGCGGTATGACCTGAGATACAGTTGGCAGCCATTGAGTACGCGTATTTTTAACAATGATTGAGATACAATGGCTATTGATGAGCATACTTTGATACAGAAGCTCGCCTTTGCTTTTTTTGGCGATGCTTCAGCGCAGTCTCTTCGAAATTTAGAAAAAGTACTGAATGAGAATTCCCATTTGTTCGGGAAAACACATCCAAACAGACCGAAGCGTAGTCAAGTTGCGGAATGGATGAAGGGTCGCCCAATCCAGAAACTGGGGCACTATCGATATTTCAAATTCGTGATTGATGAACAAACCTCCGACGACGACGTGTATCGGTCACTAAAGCCGGACCAAAAAAAGGTATTCAAACAAATTGGTCGGCTTTTAGCTAAACGGATTGCCGCATTTGATAGCAAAGAAATCGGAACGCAGGCTGCCAATCGAGTGGGCGGAACTCGATTACTGCAGGTAAAGCTAATCTATGACTCCTTGGCAGATAGCCTGGCCACTGCACGAGATGATTTGGTGGAGGAGCGTCCCAATCACCCAGATAGCGTAGTCGCAATTCAAAAGTCTGTTGAGCTAATTGACATGGTTCAAAATCACATCAGTCGCATTGATGCAGTGGTAGTCACCTCTCTTGGTGCTGATCAAAATGACAATGATTTGGATGTTAGGACAACGCTCGAATTGGTTGCAGATGAATTTCGGGAATGGATAATAGAAAACAAACCTGAGGTGGTTGATGCTGTAATGCGGCTCACACCTGCTACAGCATTTCTAGGGATGCTCGGTGTTGCCGGAGCGAATATGGCGTGGGCTACTCCAATCGTTCTTGCAATATGCGGAGGTAAGTCAGTAGTCGATATTGTCAAAAACATGAAAAATTGACCCCTTAAGATGAGGTACAATTATCATCATGAAATCCGGCTCCAATAGGAGCTAAGCAGCCATTGTTACCGCTGGATTTATTGAACTGTTCATGGAAGGGCTGGTGCCGCTTACGTGACTCGAACACGTGACCCCATCATTACGAATGATGTGCTCTACCAACTGAGCTAAAGCGGCTTATCCATTCAGCAGACCGGGCGAAACGCCCGATGCCTTGAGGGGACAAATGGCTAATTACCCAAGCAAAGAAATTTATGCAAGCCACTTGAATGAAAGGTTCTGGAAAGCGGCCTGAAAAATTCAGATGCGTGTTTTCGCAAGCCGTTCAAAGACGTCTCGTGCTCACTAGTTGAACAAACGAGGCTTTGGCGGTTGATCATCGTCCTCATCCTGGGGTCCCGGATCATCCGGCATGCGCCCAAACGGCAGCGAGATTGGCTTTCCAAGATCATCTTCGTCATCGTCCGCATCGACAACCATATCGATCGGGATCGGCGCTTGCCGTTCTGATGGCGCGTTCTTTGTTTCATCTGGCTTTTGAGAAGGCTGGCTTTCTTTCGCTTGTGCTTCGGGCTTTTCCGGCGTTTCTGATTTTTCAGACGTCGCAGATTTTTCTGTTGCGGCCCCCTCAACGGAGGACGCCTTAACAGCCGATTCATCAGGCTCAGACGTCGCGGCTACAGCAGGCTTGGCGGCTTGCTCTGTCTTTTTCGCAGACTGTGTCTCAACCTTTGCAGCTTCAGCCTTTTGGGCTTCACGCTTCGCAGCTTCGGCTTTTTTCAACTCAGCTTGCTTCGCCTCAGCTTGCTTTGCGGCCACAGTTGCCGCCTCTGCCTTTGCAGCTTCCGCCTTTTTGGCCTCAGCAGCTTTTGCAAGATCCGCATCTACACCTTTCGCAGACGCCGGCTCATGCTCAACGTCGAGAACCTTGGTAGCGTCAAGATCATGCTCACCGGAGACATCGTCCATGTCTTCTGCGCTCATAACAGTCAGCGCAGGAGGCGCCTCGAACATGGCCTCCTCGAGCACCAGCGCGCCATCGTCATCGGCCTGGCCATCAGGAGGTGTTTGCCATTCAAAAGCATCCAGCCGGCCGGTCACCGGAGAGACAGGCTGCCACTCACGCGACACAATGCCGTCGGCAATCCAGGCCTTGTCCATCGGCGCATTGACCGCACGGGCAAGCCACTCACGCACACGACCACGATCACCGTATTCTGCCTCATCAAGTTCAGCCATCAACAGAAACGCAGCCCGCACGGGCGCGTTTTGCAGCACCTCTTTCAACTCGCTGCGCGCCTCATCAAATTCACGCGCTTCCAGGGCGGCACGTGCAAAGGCCAGCGCGCCGTCGGCGGAATCATGGCGTTGGCTCTTCAGATATTTCATGCGTTTCAGGCGATCACGTGCTGAATCGCCCGTCTTGATATGCGCATAGGTCTCCGCAAGATCCGGGTGCGGAGAGATCCGCCATGTGGTCTCGACAATCTTCGAGCCCTTCCGGAATTCCGCCCGACGGGTCGCCAAACGCGCAGCAACAAGCGCTGCGGGAACAAGATCATTGGCAAGACCATGAGCTTCCTTGGCAAGTGTGTACGCCCGATCCGGTGCACCGCTTTCAAGCTCCTGCGCCAAAGCGGTCAAGAGCACCGCCCGATGTCGGCGGTAGGTCTTCTTGTCCATCATTTTTGCAGAGTAGTTACGCTGCAACGTTTCCAGCGCGTCTTCCCAATGGGAGGCCACGGCCTGATATCCCAGAACAGCCTTGCCGGCCCATTCAAGATCCGGCTTTTTCTTCGCCGCTTCCTCCGCATAGTGCAATGCGGCGACTGGCTCACCCTGTCGTTCGGCTTCAATGAAAAGCCCGTGAAGACCAAGCAGCTTGGTTTCATCTTCGTGCAGCATGTCTTCAAACCGTTCGCGCGCTTCCGCGTCGCGGCCAGCCAGCTGAGCTGTTTGGGCCAGCAATAACTTGGTGGCAGGTTCATTCGACAGGAACCGATCAGCATCAAGCCCGAGACGGCGCGCCCGCTTGATGTCTCCGCTGCCCAGCGCGATCAACCCATGGGACAGGGCCGAGTAGCCCTTCTTGCGGCGGCGGCGCCCGAAAAACCGGGCAATCAGACTTGGGGAACGCAAGAGTGTGACGATCAGCCAGCCTAGACCGAAGAGGAGCAAAAAGCCGACACTGGCCAGCACCACGGCAATCACCGGCGGCTGTTCCCAAACGTACCCTCCCCAGCTGATTGACACGACGCCCGGTAGATCTGCCATCCAGGCAAATCCCAGTGTCACTGCAAACAACAGAGCAAAAAAGAACAGGACCCGGATCATTCGGTACGCTCCTCACTTGGGTCAAACAGTTTGACCCTTTGAATTCATCCCGCCTGCGAAGACGGAAAACTCACACCACCGCGCTCAACCGTCGGACTTCGACAAGATAGCAAGCACCTTGGACGTGGCTTCGGCAGTCAACTTGTCCGCAGCAACGCGAACGGATGCCCGATCAGCCCAGTCCGCGCCAACCGCCTTGGCGGGATCAGGCAGCTGCTCATAAGCCGTCAGGGCAGCCTCAAGATCACCCGACTGCACGGATTTTTCCATTCGGCTCAACAGTGCTTCGGGACCTGTGCCATCCTCGTCGCCTGGACCCCGAACGGCCATGATGGCCTTCGCGCTTGCCAGAAGATTCCCAAGCACATCAGTGGTTTCGCCCGGCTTGACGATTTTCGCAAACATTCCACGCGCAACGGACGGAAATTCGGCAACCAGCTGCGGCAACGGGGTAACCCCGTCACGAGCATGAGCAGCAAGAACAGACACATCCATGTCATCGGGCAGAACAGCCTGAACTGCAGCCAACTCAGTCTGATAACCACGCCCCGCATCAAGAGAAGTCTTGAGAGAAGACACCGCAACGGCAAGCGCCGCGATCTCCTGGGCATTGGCGTCGCCAAGACGATTTTCAAGCGCCATCACGCGTGCATCGACTGACAGCACATCCGCCGTGAGGCCATCCACCATGGCAGTCTGCCCCTCAACCAGCACATCAAAGGCATCACTCGTTGTCTTGAGCATAGTCTGCAGCGACTCAGTCTTTGTCTCCAGACCGCTTACCCGCTCCGTAAGCTGCGTTGCACCATCAGCATCAGCGGCCTCGCCAACACCAAGTTGCGTTTCAAGGCTAGCCACCCTTTGCTCAAGAGCAGTCGCCATCTCGCCGCCACTTGTCTTTTGCAGATCGGCAACAGAGGCCTTAAGTGCTTGCAGATCACGTCCGACGACCGCAACAATCGATCCGGGTGCCGATTTGGAAAGATCCGAAACCTTATCTTCCAGCGCACTAATCTGCTTCAACAGGTCTTCCTGTGGAGTTGTAAGGCTTGCCGACAATTCATCCAGTTTGCTTTCAAGCGCAGCAACCTTATCCTGGGCAGCTTGAAGCGCAGCCGTTTCAGAGGGCGACGCTTCCAGTTTCAAAAAACCCGCCATGTGCAGACCATAGGCAAGACCCAAAACAACAACGCCGCCCGCAATAGCGGCGAATGTTACCGCGACCACACCGGCACCAGACTTAGCAGACTTGCCAGATTTGTCAGTGTTGTCTGGCTTCGCCGCTGCTTTCACCGCAGATGCAGTCTTGGCACTCTCGGGTTTTGGAGAATCAGGCTTTGGTCCATCTGACTTGGAGCTGCTCGCATCAGAACTCGAGGCCGCAGGTTTCTGGGTGTTGTCCGTTCCGGACTTCGCGTTTCCAGAGGCTGCAGTAGAAGCAGCAGCAGCTGATGCTGCGCTGGAAGCTCGTTTTGACTGTGATGCAGCAGACGCAGCGCCCGGAGCTTTTACACTGCCAGCTGCTGGAGTTGCCGATGGTTTCGCAGTTGCGCCGGCTTGAGCGCCTGCAGAAGATGGTGTCGGCTGTGTGGCGGCCGGTTTGGAACGTGTCTTGTCCGCTTCAAGATCAATCGTTACAGCGCGCTTTGGCGGCGCTGTCTTCGCGGCCTGTGGTGAGACTTTCTCAGTTTTGGGACCTGCGCCAGAATCGGTCCCAGCACCGGTGGGCTTGCTGCCGGTAGGTTCCTTATCCGTCGTCATGATCGTCTCCTAAGCCTGTTCTTTTTGGCCTGTCAGAAATTACTATACACCCAGCTTTATGAATCGATAGCGAATCCGGGCCGAAATTCCTGCAATGCAATAAACTACGACTCCCCCTGTTGGGTTAACACAAGCTTAACGCAGCTTTGAGGACGTCATCTTCACGCGGGCGTGCTGCAATCGTGACGTTCAATCCTGCACCAAGGGGTTCCGCAGCCTGCTCTGATATGGCAACGAAAAGCAGTTTTTTCATGACGCCTGCAGAGCCTGCCGCCGCCATCAACTTTCGAAAAACCTGTGCAGATCTCGCAGAATAGATCAGGACAATAAATATCTCACCTGCCTGGAGAGCTGTCAGCGTCTCTGTCGGGAACGCCTTGGCCTCTTCCATGCTGTAGATCTCCTCCAGCACGCAGGACAGTCCAAACTCAGCAAGTCGCTCTTCCAGTTTACCTCGACGATCTCGCGCTGCAAGGTAAAGTATCTTTCCGCTTGAAACATGAGCCCCGATCAACGCGCACAGATCTTCGACATCACCATCTGCCGAGTAAACCATTTCGAACCCGAGTTCACGAAATGCTTCTGCTGTACGGTCTCCGACGGCAAACACAGGCAGGCGTCGCAACAGCGGCAGCTGTGGGTGGGTTTGAAGCAGACCAGCAACCCGCTGACTTGTGGCCGAAAGACCAGACACTTGGTCAAGGTCGAACCAACGCGCCGACAGGTCCGTAAGGCTCAACATTGGAGCCGTGATAACATCTTGTCCCAGCGCCATAAGGCGCTCGCCAGTCTGCTGGCATTCCGGTTCAGGTCGTGTGACGAGAAACCGCATTCACGTCACTCTGCAAGAAAGCCGGGACCGGCCTTTGCCTTCAGCTCTTCGCCAGCAGCCAATCCAAGAGCAAAGGCCTGATCCAGGGGACCTTCAATGCACACTTCATGCGACTGAGACCCATCCGGTTTGAGAACGATCCCTTTCAATGTCAGCAAATCACCTTCAATGGTCGCCAGCCCACCGATTGGAGTGCGGCAGGAGCCATCAAGAACGCTCAAGAACGCCCGTTCTGCAGTCAAACGAATTTCCGTTTCCCGGTCATGGATCGGCGCCAGCATTGCAAGGGTTGCCTCATCATCGATCCGGCTCTCAATACAAATCGCCCCCTGACCAACTGCGGGCAAAAACTCGTCCACCTCCAAAAGCGCAGCAACTTCTTCCGTCAAACCCAGGCGTTTCATTCCCGCATAGGCAAGCAAAGTGGCGTCCACTTCCCCATCCCGCAACTTGCGAATACGGGTTGGCAGATTGCCGCGATACATCACAACGTCGATGTCAGGTCGCAACCGTTTAATCATTGCCTGACGCCGCAGCGAGCTGGAGCCAACGACTGCGCCCTGTGGCAAGTCCATGATTGAAGTCGCCTTCACCGACAAAAAGGCGTCACGCACATCCTCGCGCGGCAAGAACGCAGTCAATCCGAGCCCTTGCGGCAGAAACGTCGGCATATCCTTTGATGAGTGAACCGCAATATCAATACGGCCTTCAACCAGCGCTTCTTCAATCTCGAGCGTAAACAAGCCTTTTCCACCGATCTCGGACAATGGACGGTCCTGCACCTTGTCACCGGTGGTTCTGATCACCTCGATCTCGATATCATCTTCCGACAGTGCATGCGCAGCGATCAAACGTGCCCGCGTTTCACGCGCCTGCGCCAAAGCAAGATCACTGCCACGGGTTCCAATTCTGAAAGGTTTTGATTGCAACAATCCACATCCTGGTGTTAGGCCCGACCATTCAGGCTATCGTAATATCCAATTGCCCAATGATAGGGCCTTGTACTCAATAGACCAACGCATCGAACATGAATTCTGAGTTTTCCAGTAGCGAAGCCAAAACACTGACTGTTTTGGGCATCGAAACGAGCTGCGATGAAACCGCTGCAGCTGTTGTGCGCTGTGCTGAAAACTCCGAGATCTTGTCCAATGTCGTCCGCTCGCAAATCGACGAGCACACCGAGTTTGGAGGCGTTGTACCCGAAATTGCGGCGCGCGCCCACATTGAAGTCCTGGACCAGATCGTCGCAGAAGCAATGAGCGAAGCACACTGTGATTGGAGTACAATTGACGCAGTTGCCGCAACAGCAGGGCCCGGACTGATTGGCGGCGTCATTGTGGGCCTAATGACTGCGAAGGCGATTGCGAAGGCGGCCAACAAGCCTCTCATCGCGGTCAATCATCTTGAAGGCCACGCACTCACCGCGCGACTGACCGACAATGTCGACTTTCCGTTTCTCCTGTTGTTGGTCTCCGGCGGACACAGCCAGTTTCTTCTGGTCAAAAATGTCGGCGAGTACGAGCGCCTTGGCACAACAATCGACGACGCCATCGGCGAAGCTTTCGACAAGACCGCAAAACTGCTCGGCCTGCCTTATCCCGGCGGACCTGCCGTAGAACGGCACGCCAGGAAAGGCGATGTGACGCGTTTCAAACTGCCAAGACCGCTTCTCGACCGACCCGGTCTGGACATGTCCTTTGCCGGACTGAAAACCGCACTGCGCACGCAGGCGCAAAAGCTTGAGCCCGTTGATGACCAGACTATCTGCGATTTGTGTGCAGCTTTTCAGCGCGCCGTTGCAGATGTACTCGCCGCCCGCACCAGAACAGCCCTGACCCTCTTCAAAGAACGCTACCAGGACACAAAACCAACGATTGTTGTTGCGGGAGGTGTTGCCGCCAATCAGGAAATTCGCTCTGCTCTGACAGGTGCAGCTGAAGAAGCCGATGCGCGATTTGTCGCCCCGCCGATGAACCTGTGCACCGACAATGCCGTCATGATCGCCTGGGCCGGCATTGAACACATGCGTCTTGGCCCTGTCGACGACATGGATGTCGCGCCGCGCCCTCGATGGCCGCTCGACAGCACAAGCGCCGGCGTTTTGGGAGCAGGTCGAAAGGGCGCAAAGGTCTGAGCCGAGTTTATTTGGCACAACGCACCAAACGCCTGTTCCACGAATCCGAATGAACTGCTACGACGGTGGACAAGTACCCGGCGGATTTCATGCAGATTTTTCACAAAGCCTACGTCTATCTAACCTGTGGCTCTCGGTTGCTCGTTTTTAACGAGCCGGATAACCCTGATCTGGGCCTTCAGGTGCCCGGTGGCACCATTGATCCCGGTGAGAGCTACCTGATCGGTGCGCGCCGTGAATTCCAAGAAGAAACAGGCCTTGAGCTGGACGCTGCTTTTGATCTATTCGCAGAGCAGGATCTCCCTTTTGAAACCTTGGTCAAAGAGGGCAAATATAAAGCCCCTCCTGGGCGACCACTAAAGGGTCAACATTTTCGCAAATACTATCATGTGCGCATCGATGAGGTGCCCGAGGAAGAATGGACACACTATGAGATGACACCCAGCAGCGGCGGGGACCCGATCCTCTATCGCTTGTTCTGGCTCGATCTCTTTGACAAGACCGCCCTGGATCGTGAGGCATTTCATGCAGCCTTTGGCGATCCATTGGACGCTCTTCGAACCAAACTCTAAGGAAAGTCGTTTTGTCTGGATCTCAAACGCCCGGTTCTACTGCCAGTTTCCAACGCATCGCCGTCATCGGCGGCGGCGCCTGGGGCACTGCGCTGGCACTGACCGCCGCAAGAGCAGGTCGATCAACGACACTCTGGGCCCGTGATCCCAGCGCTGTTGCAGAGATGCGCAGCAAAAGACAAAACTCGAAATACCTGCCCAACATTACGTTTGATGAGGAATTTGAGGTCACCGACCGACTTGGCGATTGTCTGACAGCCGACGCGATTTTACTGGCAACCCCGGCTCAGACCACACGCGAAGCTCTGCAGGCCCTTTCAGCAACTGGCGCACTTAAAATGCCGATCGCTCTGTGTGCCAAAGGCATTGACCGCACCAGTGGCAAAATGCTCTCCGAAATCCTGCAAGAAGCAGCACCCGACGCAGAGACCGCCGTCTTGTCAGGTCCAGGCTTTGCCGATGATGTTGCCAAAGGTCTGCCGACAGCTGTCACCATAGCCGCTCAGACAGCACCGACAGCCGAACAACTATGTCAGGCGCTCGCCGCTCCCGCCTTCCGGCCCTATGCATCGACAGATGTTGTTGGTGCACAGATTGGTGGCGCGCTGAAAAATGTTCTGGCGATAGCCTGTGGCGCCGTTGTGGGCCGCAAGCTTGGCGCAAGTGCTCAAGCTGCCCTGACGACGCGCGGATTTGCAGAACTCAGCCGCCTCGGCTCCGCTCTTGGCGCAGCACAGGAAACCCTGACCGGGCTGTCTTGCCTAGGTGATCTGGTTCTGACCTGTTCATCGACGCAATCACGCAATTTCTCATTCGGGCTCGAGCTCGGCAAAGGACGTGTAGCTTCTGACCTTGCCAAAGAAGGCGGAAAGCTCGCCGAGGGCGCTTACACAGCCCGTGTCGCGGTTAAACTCGCGCAAAACCACAACATCGACCTGCCAATCTGTCAGGTCGTCTCACAAATGGTCGAGGACGACCTGTCAATCGAAAAGGCCATCATTGCCTTGATGTCCCGTCCCCTTCGGCCTGAAACAACCACGCTATAAAAACGCAAGAACGCGACTTGAAAGGAAGCCCATGCTTTACGCAATCATCTGCACGGACAAACCAGGAGCACTTCAGATTCGCATGGACAACCGTCCAGAGCATCTCGAGTTTCTGAAAAGTCTTGGCGACAATCTCAAGGCCGCGGGTCCATTCCTTGATGACGATGGCAACATGACAGGCTCCCTCGTCGTCATAGAAGCATCAAACCGCGATGAAGCTCTGGCGATTTCCCAGGAAGATCCATACGCCAAGGCAGATCTCTTTGAGCACTCCGAAATCCGCCCGTGGAAATGGGCGTTGAAAAATCCGGAGGCAGTGTAAGTGCAATATTGGCTGATCAAATCAGAACCGGACAAATGGTCCTGGGAGCAGCAAAAGGCGAAAGGTGAAGAAGGCGAGCCATGGGATGGTATTCGCAATTACCAGGCGCGCAACAACATGCGAGCGATGGAAATTGGCGACAAGGCTTTCTTCTATCATTCCAACATCGGCAAGGAAGTCGTTGGCATTGTGGAAGTGTGCAGCAACATTCACCCCGATCCAAAGACCGATGACGAACGCTGGGAATGCGTGGATTTCAAGGCCGTCTGTGACCTGCCAAAGCCGGTAACCCTGGCGCAAGTCAAGGCTGAGCCAAGCCTGGCGGACATGTCTTTGGTAACCTCCATGCGACTTTCGGTTCAGCCCGTGAAAGAAGAAGAATGGCAAATCGTCTGCAAAATGGGTGGTCTGGATACACCGGCTTGATCCAGTGCCAATGATCGACGATCCCAAGGCCTTCATTCGCAAGGAAACCTGCATAAAGCCGGTTCCCCACGCAGAGGAAATCCGACTCTACGTTGCTGATGAAGCAATGGATCTTTGGCAAAAGACGGAAGACGAACTGGGTGAACTTGGCCTAGACCCGCCATTCTGGGCATTTGCCTGGGCTGGCGGTCAGGCCCTCGCCCGCCATATTCTGGACCTACCGGAATTGGTGAAAGACAAGCGCGTCCTCGACCTGGCCAGCGGGTCCGGCTTGGTCGGCATAGCAACCATGATGGCAGGTGCTCAATCTTGCCATGCAGTTGATATCGATCCATTCGCCATATCAGCTGGCGAATTGAACGCCGAGCTCAATGACGTTGTCATCAATTTCGAGGCAAGAGACGTCACAGGTGATCCGCCCCCGCAAGTCGACGTGCTCTTTTGCGGTGATGTCTTTTATGATGACCACATGGCAAAGAAAATTCTCGACTATCTCGATCGCTGTTTGCTCGCCGGAATTACAATCTTTGTTGGTGATCCGGGCAGATCCTACCTTCCCAAAACCCGGCTAGAGCACCTGGCGACATATGAAGTGCCTGTAGTCGGCGCACTGGAAGATGCCGAAATTAAGAAGTCGAGCGTCTACAGGCTTTTGGTACCAAGCTAGGTTTTGACGACAAGAGCTTACAAAACCATCCAAGACCTCTTTCTCTTTTCCTGAAATCAGATAATCTGGAAGCTCGGCTTTCCTGCCATCTATCCCTTCTTACCACCAAATCTGCGCTCAAGGAGCCCACAATGCCCATCGTCAATCGTCTGGCTGAACTTCATGAAGAGATCACTGCTTGGCGTCGCGACTTTCATGAGAACCCGGAAATTCTCTACGAAACCGTTCGCACCGCTGAGAAAGTTGCAGAGCTTCTGGAAAGTTTCGGAGTAGACGAAGTCACAACCGGTATCGGCAAAACCGGCGTTGTGGGCGTTATCAAGGGACGCAATGGAGGCAAAGGCAAAACCCTTGGTCTGCGCGCCGACATGGACGCCTTGCCTATCGAGGAAGTAACCGGCAAGGAATATGCTTCCAAGACCCCTGGCAAGATGCATGCTTGTGGTCACGATGGTCACACGGCAATGCTGCTTGGTGCCGCCAAATACCTTGCCGAAACCCGCAATTTTGATGGCACGGTTGTCCTCATCTTCCAGCCTGCAGAGGAAGGCGGGGCTGGTGCAAAAGCGATGATTGACGACGGCCTGATGACCAAATGGCCAATTGACGAAGTCTATGGCATGCACAATCTGCCAGGCACGGACGTTGGCACTTTTTCGATGCGCGTTGGTCCGATCATGGCGGCGACGGACGAATTCACGGTCACGATCAAGGGCCGCGGCGGTCATGCAGCACGCCCCTATGAAACCATTGACCCGATCGTTACAGGTTCGCAGATTGTTTCAGCTCTGCAGTCCATTGCCAGCCGCACAGTCGATCCCCTGAAGTCTGTTGTGGTATCAGTGACATCGTTCAAAGCGGGCAACGCCTATAACGTCATTCCCCAAGACGCCACATTATGGGGCACGATCCGTACCCTCGATAATGAAGTGCGCAAGATTGCCGAAGAACGCTTTATGACAATCGTCGAAAGCGTTGCCACCGCCTACGGAGCAGTCGCCGAAATCGACTTCAAGCGAGGCTACCCGGTGGTCGTGAACCACGAAGAGCAAACCCACTTCGCTGCAGAAGTGGCCGAAGCTGTCGGTGGAGCAGGGTCGGTTGATTCCAATATCCTGCCAATGATGGGTGGTGAGGATTTTGCCTATATGCTGGAAGAACGCCCAGGTGCATTCATCTACACCGGCAATGGTGACAGCGCGGGTCTCCACCACCCACTATATGACTTCAATGATGATGCGATTTTGTATGGCAGCTCCTACTGGATCAAGCTCGTGGAAACCGCACTGCCGCACGCTTCGTGAGGTAAACGGATGCATCAGGCTGATGCCGCGCAAACGCGGCATCTTTGCCTATACTAACCTAACGTAAATTTGAATTTATTAACATTTTCATGGAGTTATCTGGCTCCACGATAATAACTCTTTGCTAACCCTAACCCCATTAGACACACAATTGTCACATGAATACGCGGGTTCGGTGATAGCCTCTCACCACACAACCATTGGTGAGAAAACGCGTGTATCAGCCCAAAAGAAACAACAGTTCGCCGATAACATTCAACTTCAGCAGTGCGATCTTTCTATCCAACGCAGCCTCGATACTCGACCACGCCCTGCAGCCATTGATTGACATGCAAACGGGGGAACTCGCCGGCGTCGAAGCTTTGCTCCGCAACGTTGACCAATTGGGTTTAGATCACCCGCGCCAGGTGTTCGATACGGCCCACGAGTTAAAATGTCTGTCGAATCTTGAATCAATTCTCAGACGCAAGGCGATCGAAAAGTTCGCGAGCAGCGACATGATCAAGCGCAGCAAGTTGTTCTTGAACATCGACGCACGCCTGTCCAATGAGGAAGACTATCTACTCGACGAGACAGTTGAGTTGCTTGAACAGTTCGGCCTGCACCCGAGTTGCGTCATGCTCGAACTTTCCGAAACGCAGGACATTTCCAACTTCAAAAATTTCGATGCTTTCGTCGAAAAAGCACGCCGTCTCGACTTTGGCCTTGCGGTCGACGATTTCGGCCAGGGCTTCGCTCAGATGAAGAGCCTTTACGACTTTGAGCCAAACATCTTGAAGATCGACCGCTTTTTCATCACAGCCATCCAGGCAGACTCCCGCAAACGGCTGCTTGTGTCTTCGCTTGTCAATATGGCTCATACACTTGGCATGCGTGTTGTCGCAGAAGGTGTCGAAACCAAGGCGGAATTTGCAATCTGCAAACAGGTCGGTTGTGATCTGGCGCAGGGTTTTTTGGTGGCCCGGCCGACCACCCACGTACCCGCAATACTTCAAAACTACAGCCACCGGTTCCAGAGCGCACGTCCGGAAAATCACGCTGGCAGTGAACGCGAATCCATAATCTCCAAGGAAATCCGTCCAATTGTTGCCTTGCCCGATGACGCAGCGATGGAAGATGTCCTCGACCGCTTTCGTGGCAATCGATCAACGTCCCTAATACCGATCGTAAATGCATTCAACGAGCCGCGCGGTGTCATCAAGGAAGCGGACATCAAACAGCTGGTCTACATGCCATACGGTCAGGACCTGCTGTGCAATAAGACCGTCAACCGTCACATAATGAGCTTTGTCCATCGATGCCCGACAGCAGACATCAACTCTGCAGTGGATCAGCTCGTTGGATTGGTTGCCAGCGAGGACGACGAGTCCGAAGGAATCCTGATCACCCGTAACGGGAAATATTTTGGCTTTCTGACCACCAGCGCCCTCTTGAAGATCTCCAACGAGATGCGCATGCGTGAGGCGGAAGACCTCAATCCACTCACAAAATTGCCCGGCAACAATTCGGTCAAGGCCTTCGTTCTGGCCGCAGCGCTCGAGGCAGAGACCGATCGCAGCTTCTGTTACATCGACTTTGATTTTTTCAAACCATTCAACGACATCTACGGATTCCAGACCGGCGACCGGGCAATCCTCTTGTTTTCCGAACTTGCGAAGAAGTTTGGTGCGGAGACCAGTGACTTTCTGGGCCATATCGGTGGCGACGATTTCTTCATGGGCTTCCGCGGCAAGGACCGCGAAAATGTCCAGCAGACAATGGTCGCTGTCTGGCAAGAATTTCGCCATCAAGCCGAAAGCTTCTACGATCCGGAACACCGTGAGGCGGGCTTCATCCGCTCCAAAGGCCGTTCAGGCGAAATGACCGACTTCCCCCTCTTGAGCAGCTCGATAGCCATTCTCCATCTGCCCAAAGGTGTTTCGGTCGAAAACCAGGACATTCTGTGGCGTCAGATTGCCAACCTCAAGCAAAGCGTCAAAGCTGAAACATGTGGTATACTCGCTACAACCTTTGGCGAAAACGCCCCCCAAAAGGCCGCATAGACCAAATACCCGCTATTTGAGGCTTGCAACCGGTCATCCGTGAGTGGACAAGAAAGATGTTTTCGTCCTTTCATGGGTGCACCTGCTTGGATCTTTCCTTTTTCTTCCCGGCCGACTTTCCCCTCAGCTACAGCATGCTGCTGATAGGTATGAGCTTCATCACCTCCGGTATGACTGCCGCCGTAGGTCTTGGAGGTGGCGTTACCTTGATTGCGATCATGGCCAGCGTCATGCCCGCAGCCGCGTTGGTCCCAGTCCATGGAGTGGTTCAGCTCGGCTCAAACGCCGGACGAGCACTTGTGCATTTCAGGCATATCGATTGGGGCATTCTGGCATGGTACTGCCTTGGGGCTCTGCTAGGCGCAGCCCTCGGCGGCTCAATCGCCGTCAATGTGCCAGCGCCCTACTTGCGCCTTGGCATCGCCGCGTTCGTTCTTTGGGTCGTCTGGGGGAGAAAGCCGAAGGTCGATGCCCGACATAAGTTCGCAATGGGTATTGGCGGGTTTATCGCCACCTTGCTGTCGATGTTCTTTGGAGCCAGCGGCCCCGTCGGCGCGGCCTTTTTGTCGACCTTTAATATGTCGCGTCACGGATTCGTTGCCAACCAGGCCGTCACGACGCTTTTCATGCACATCTTCAAGATCGCCGCTTTTGGATTACTCGGCTTTGCCTTTGCTCCCTGGCTCGGACTCATCTTGCTAATGACCGTCAGTGGCTTCCTGGGAACCCTGGTTGGAAGCCAGCTTCTGGGCAAAATGAATGAAGCCACTTTCAAGAAGGGCTTCAAGATCGTCATGACCCTTCTTGCTCTGAACCTCCTATGGCAGGCATTGAGCGATATCCTGGCTTAATTGACTTTTTCAATTGCTCCACTTGAGGTCTTCACAAGGCGATATGCCTTGCCAGAAATGGCAGAAGGCTTTAACCCACACGTCACAGATTACCAACAATAGGGACGGAGACCCATGGCTGCACATAAATTGCTGCTTCTACCAGGCGACGGCATTGGCCCGGAAATCATGGAAGAAGTGAAAAAGGTCATTTCCTGGTTCAATGCACAGGGCAAGGAAAGCTTTGAAACCGACGAAGGTCTTGTCGGCGGAGCGGCCTATGATGCCCATGGCGTTGCAATTTCCGAAGAAGACATGGCAAAGGCCATGGCATCTGACGCAGTCATCTTTGGCGCTGTCGGCGGCCCAAAGTGGGACGATGTGCCTTATGAGCACCGTCCGGAAGCCGGTCTCTTGCGTCTGCGCAAGGACATGGAACTCTTTGCCAACCTGCGTCCGGCAATCTGTTACCCTGCGCTGACGGATGCATCTTCCTTGCGCAAGGACGTCGTTGAAGGTCTCGACATCCTTATCGTTCGCGAGCTCACCGGCGGTGTCTACTTCGGCGAACCAAAGGAAATCCGTGATCTTGGCAATGGCCAAAAGCGCGGCATCGATACGCAGGTCTATGACACCTACGAAATCGAACGCATTTCCAAGGTCGCCTTCGAGCTTGCCCGGACCCGTAACAACAAAGTTACGTCGATGGAAAAGCGCAATGTCATGAAGTCCGGCGTTTTGTGGAACGAGGTTGTGACCGAGACCCACAAGAACGGCTTCGAGGACATCACCCTCGACCACATGTTGGCGGATGCTGGTGGCATGCAGCTCGTCCGCTGGCCAAAACAGTTCGACGTTATCGTAACTGACAACCTGTTTGGTGACATGCTGTCCGACGTTGCAGCAATGCTCACCGGCTCTCTTGGCATGCTGCCATCGGCTTCACTTGGTGCCCCTGATCCCAAGACAGGTCGCCGCAAGGCGATGTATGAGCCAGTACACGGTTCTGCGCCTGACATCGCGGGCACCGGTTCGGCCAACCCGATTGCGATGCTTGCTTCCTTCGGCATGGCACTGCGCTATTCCTTTGAGCTTGTCGAAGAAGCAGATCTTCTGGACAAGGCAATCGCCAACACGTTGGACAAAGGCCTGCGCACCAAGGACATCTCGGCTGCGGGCGACAAGATCATCACTACGGCAGAGATGGGCGATGCAATCGTCGCAGAACTGACTGCGTTGACTGCCTGAAACTCACAAATTTGAAAACGGCCGCTGGTGGGCTACCCGCCGGCGGCCATTTTCGTTATAAGCCCGGCAAGAATTCAATTGCCCAGGCAGCAAGATCGGATACCGCGACATGAGTGACAAGCTTGCCCCATTCCTTGGAACGTGGATCCTCGACACCGAGGAAAGCGATTTCGAGCAAGGCGAACCGCCCAAAAGCGCAACGCTGAAGATCGAAGACAACTTCGGAATGGCCATTTTCACGATGAACCAGGTAACTGCCGAAGGTGAGGTCACCAACGACACATTCGAGGCAATGCCCGACGGCCCGGAAGTGAAGCTTGGAAAAAGCGGCTTGGTCGATGCCATGCGCTTGGTCTTTGAAAACGATAACAAGCTTGTATCGGAAGCGCGACGCGGCGGTCTGACCATCATGAAGGCCGAACGTGTGCTCTCAGACAACGGCCAAACCCTGACCATCACCCAGGTGGTTCATCTGATCGATGTCGACACCTTCAAAAACATTTCCGTTTACCGGCGGGCGCAATAGAGCCAATCAGGCGTTTTTCGCCTAAGATGACTTCCTAAAGGACCACTTGCAAAGATTCGCAAAAACCTTGGGGAAGTCATGCGCAACCTTATCTGCACCTGCCTCGCACTGTTTTTCGCCACCACCAGCCTGTTCCCAGTTCAGGGTGCTCTAGCCGCGGGTGATCAGGCCAATCAGGACATTCTCCAGAACATCCGCCTCCAAAAAGGCTTCCGCATTTCAGTCTTTGCAGAAGTTCCACTGGCACGTTCTATGGTTCGGGACCACCAAACCGGCATTATCTATGTCGGTTCCAGAGGCGGCATCATCCACGCGGTGATTGATCGAGACCTGGATGGAGTTGCCGATGGGGTTCGACAGATTTCCAGCGCACTTCACGTCCCGAACGGTATCGCGATCAAGGGTCGCTATCTGTATATTGCTCTGCAAGACCGAGTGGCCAAGTGGGAACTGCCGGACAGTTTCGAGACGCTCAAACCAATCCAGAAGCTTGAAACCATCACAACCGGATTTCATGACGATCCGCATCACGGCTGGCGCTATGCCGGATTTGGCCCTGATGGGTTGCTCTATGTGTCATTGGGAGCGCCATGCAACATCTGCGCGCTCAAGTACAACACCGGCAAGATTATTCGCATCAACACAGAAACCGAAGGCTGGGAAATCGTAGCCAACGGTGTACGGAATTCGGTTGGCTTTGATTGGCATCCGCGCACCGGTGAGCTCTGGTTTACAGACAATGGCGCCGATCTGATGGGCGACGACACGCCGCCGGACGAGTTAAACCGGATGGCAGAACCTGGCGATCACTTTGGTTTCCCGTTCATGGGCGGTTTCAACACCCCCCTTGCCGGCTACGAGGGCGCCAAGTCACCCGTTCCGCTTGTTCTGGCCGCCATGGAGATGCAGGCGCATAGCGCCAATCTGGGCATCGACTTTTACTCAGGCAGACAGTTCCCGCCACATTATCAAAACAACGCCTTCATCGCTCAACACGGGTCCTGGAACAGGACTGAGCCTGTTGGCTATCGCATTATGCGCATCAGGTTCAACGATGCAGGGTTCCCCGTCGGCAAGGAAGTGTTTGCGGAAGGTTGGCTGCAACCTGATGGCGTTTATGGTCGCCCCGTGGATCTGGAAGAACTGCCCGATGGTTCCTTGCTGGTCTCCGATGACCACGCTGGACTGATTTACCGGATCAGTTACGACCTTAACTAAAGAAAATTAGGTAATTTTCAGTAATATCAATAATGCCATCTTTATACGTATTAATAATTAGGAGATAATTTAAGTCTAAGCATCAAAGACCTTGGGGGACTATTCGGGAGGGGATACACTGATGCTTAAAACTCTAAAATTGAAAATTAAAATTCCGCTAGCTATTGCCGGCCTCGCAACAATAGTGGGATTGGGCATCGGCACTTCGAGCTACCTGTCAGCAGCCTCCGAAACAGAATCAGTGATTTCCGAAAAGCTGCGTGCTGTCGGCGAGAACCGAGTATCACAGCTCGCCTTCTACCTGGATTCAATCAAATCCAGCTTGAACACCGTCGCGCACCTGCCCTTCACAGCCCAAGCGATCAAAGACTTCAAACAGGCTTGGAACGAACTTGACGGCGACCCTACGGCGCTTCTGAAGGACGCCTACATAGAGAACAATCCAAATGCCTTGGGTGAGAAACACTTTCTCGACAAGGCAGATACCAACACCACCTATGATGCCTTCCACGCCAAGTACCATCCGTGGTTTCGCGAGCTTCTGGAATCCAACGGCTACTACGATATTTTCCTGTTCGACGATATGGGGAACCTGATCTACACCGTCTTCAAGGAACAGGACTACGCCACAAATTTTTCCACTAAGGGTGGGGAATGGAGCGAGACCGATCTCGGCAACGCTTTCCGCGCAGGTTGGAACGGAGATTATGGCGAAGATCATTTCTTTGACTTCCAGCCCTATGGCCCGAGCTACGATGCGCCTGCGAGCTTTATCTCGACTGGCATCTATGACAATGGCGAGAAAGTCGGCGTTCTGGCTTTCCAGATGCCAGTTGATGTCATCAACACCCTTATGAGCCAGAACGCTGGCCTTGGCGAAACCGGTGAATCCATCATTGTCGGCGCAGACTATCTGTTGCGGAACGATTCACGCTTCAGCCAGGACAACGACATCCTGAAAGCGTCTTTGAAAAACGAGATTGTTGACGCTGCGCTATCCGGCAAGGAAGGCACCATCACATCAGCAAATTACCGCAATACGGAAATGCTGAAAGTTGCTACTCCGTTCGAATTCCTTGGCACCAGATGGGCAGTTGTCGTTGCCCAAGAAACAAGCGAAGCCTTTGCTCCACTTGTGAATCAAGGAATGATGATGCTGACAATCGGACTAGCCCTTTTTGCGGTGTGTCTGCTGCTCGGTTATTTCATATCCCGTTCCTTCACGAAGCCAATCACCAATATTGTTGGCATCATGACCGAACTGTCTTCGGGCAAGCTTGATGTTGACCTTCAAGAATCTGCGCGTGGCGATGAAATCGGCGACATGTACAAGGCAGTTGAAGTCTTCCGTGAGAACGCTGAACAGCGCCAAAACGCTGCCGCCATCGAAAAAGAGCGTCTGGACCGCGAACATCAGGTGCAGGAGAAAATGAGCGCACTTATTTCCGGTTTCCGGGAATCAGTTGGCCAGATCCAGGAAAACCTGCGGCTGCAGACCGATGGCATGACCGCCACGGCCTCCTCATTGGTACAACTTGCTGACAGCGCCGCAAGTACAGCATCGACAGCACAATCCGCATCTGCTCAGGCAAGTGACAACGTTCAGGGCGCTGCTGGAGCCGCTGAAGAACTCAACAGTTCAATAAACGAGATCAACACATACGCAGCACGCGCAAGTTCGATAACCAGCGAAGCGGCTAAAGTTGCGAAAACAACCGATGAGGACGTCACTACACTTTCGCATGCGGCGGAAAAAATCGGTGAAGTCATAGCGATCATTCGCGACATTGCCGAACAGACCAATCTGCTGGCACTCAACGCGACCATCGAAGCGGCGCGAGCCGGAGAAGCAGGCAAAGGCTTTGCGGTCGTTGCAGCGGAGGTGAAGGAGCTGTCCAACCAAACAGCTCGCGCGACCGATGACATTGCAGCACAGATCTCTGGCGTTCAGTCCTCGACCGAAAGGGCGGTTGACCAGATAAAGGCAATCGTTGGACAGATTGAAAACATTGAAGAAGTCACAACAGCCATTGCCGCAGCTGTCGAGCAACAAGGCGCGGCCTCCGGGGAGATTTCTCGCAATATCACAATGGCCGCCAATGGCAGCTCCGCAGCTTCTGACAATGTTGCGGGTGTCACTGAAACCATTTCCCAAACCCGTCAACAATCTCAGACTGTTGAGGTCACCGCTGTCTCTTTGGCGGACGCAGGCCGACAGCTTTCAGAGACGGTGGACAACTTCCTGTCAGGCGTCGGTGAACTGCAAAACCAGAAAGCGGCCTAAGGACGACACCCGCACTCGCAAGCAGTTTTGTGCTTCAAATTAATTGGCCCGGCGCTCTCGTGCCGGGCTGCCTGCTACCGCACACATCAGGAACCGCACAAGATTCACCGTCCAGACCGGACTGCTTGCATAGAAATTCGATAAAACTCCAAGGCGTTTGTCAGCAAGGAAAGAACCGTTTACGCGACATCCGCCGTCACGGGGCCGACATTGTCACGCAACACACTTGCAAAAGAGGCTGACCCCTGTTCACCTAAGATCACCTGCCCAATTGCCCCGTAAGACATTCGAGCGAAATGACGGTATCGACCTTCACCCCGGATTTCAGTAACGACGAATATGAAACGCGGACGTCGAATGCCCAAAAGGCAATGCAGGACGAAGGCCTGGATGCTCTCTTCTTCACCACCGAAGCCGAAGTGCGTTACTTCACTGGTTTCAGAACTCTGTTCTGGCAAAGTCCAACCCGGCCCTGGTTTCTGATCGTCCCGCGCAAAGGCAAGCCCATTGCCGTCATCCCGCTAATCGGCGCGCATTTGATGCAAACAACCTGGCTGGATGATATCCGGACCTTTTCAGCGCCCCATCCAACTGATGACGGCGTGGCACTGCTCAAAGACGCACTCGCCTCCTACAACAACATTGGCATGCTGATGGGCCGCGAAAGCTGTCTACGCATGCCGCTTCGTGATTTTGAGCGCCTGCGTGATGCCCTGCCCGGATCGCAGTTCACCGATGCGACGGCGCTGGTCCAACGCCTGCGAATGATCAAATCAGAAGCCGAAATTGCACACCTCAGGGAGATTTGCGCAATCGGATCACGCGCCTTCGACAAAGCACCGGCACTCTTTTACGAAGGTCAGACCCTGGAAGATGTCTTCCGCGCGTTTCGGATCGAACTCTTACAACAGGGCGCCGAGGACGTGCCTTATCTCGTTGGCGGCGCTGGCCCGGAAGGCTATCTGGATGTCATTTCGCCCCCAACCAGCCAGCGACTGCAAAGAGGCGATGTCCTGATGCTCGACACCGGAGCATCCAAGCGTGGCTATTTTTGCGACTTTGATCGTAATTTTTCAGTCGGCGCACCAAACGAGACGGTGCAAAGAAGCCATCAAAAGCTTGTTGAGGCAATTTCCGAGGCGACAAAAGTGGCGCGCCCGGGAAAAACATGTGCCGATATTTACTCTGCCATGGCAAGATACTTGAACCAAAGCAACAGCGATGTGGGACGCTCCGGCCACGGGCTGGGCATGCAGCTGACAGAAGCACCATCGCTGACCGACTTTGACCACACCTTGCTCGAGGAAGGAATGGTTCTGACACTGGAACCAAGCCTGGATCTGGGAGACGGAAAAATGATGGTTCACGAGGAAAACATTGTGATCCGACAGGGCACTCCTGAATTCTTGAGCAAACCCGCATCTCCAGACATCTATGTCATCGAACGCTAAAATGGAGACTTTCAGATGGATCTAGCATTTTCCCGTGATGAGGGCTGGGGCGCCAGGGCAAATCTCGGACTGATCGTTCTCCAAACAGATGAAACCCTTGAAAACGAACTGCGCAGCCTGACACTTCCTCAAGGTACGGCACTCCATCATACAAGGATCGAAAGCGACCTTCAGGTGACTGCCGAAACGCTGATGCAGATGAAGGAAAATCTGACCAAATCTGCATCCATGCTGCCAAGCTCCAAAGCATATGATGTGATCGGCTTCGGCTGTACGTCCGGCTCCACGGTGATCGGAACGACGGAAGTCGCAAAAGCCGTTCAAAAGGCCCACCCGCGGGCTAAGGTCACCAACCCGGCCGAAGCCGTCCTTGCGGCACTTCGTTCATTGAATATCAAGAAGGTTGGCCTGGTATCGCCCTATATCGCGGAAGTGTCTGATGCGCTGTGCGACCTTTTGAGAAAAAATCAGATCGAACCGGTCGCCGTCGGCTCCTTCGGTCAGTCAGAAGAAGCCATCGTTACCCAGATCAGCGACCAGTCTGTCGAAGACGCCATTTGCAAGATTGGTCAGAACCCGGAAGTCGAAGCTGTCTTTGCATCCTGCACAAACTTGCGGACGTTCAAGGTGATCGAGGCCTGTGAGAAGAAGATTGGCAAGCCGGTCATCAGCTCCAATCAGGCCCTTGTCTGGCATATGCTCAAGCAGGCGGGCCTGGAGACCAGTGGCCAAGGGCCCGGCCAATTGTTTACCTAATCAGAAAGAGAGAGAATTTTTTCTCGACATACGATGAAAATCGGTGTTTTTGGCACGCTTTCGATCCATCCTTGTAAACTGGACATCCGATGAACGTTGGCTTCTTGCGCACAGCACTCGTGCTGGGCATTCTTTCCTGTATTGGCCCCTTTGCCATTGATCTCTATCTGCCTGCCATGCCGCAGATCGCATCAGATCTGGGAACAGATATCGCAGGTGCACAACTCACATTCACAGCCTATTTTGTCGCCTTCGGAGTTGCACAACTGATCTATGGCCCACTAGCTGACTGGATCGGCCGCAAGCCTCCAATCTATATCGGGCTCGGCGTCTTCATTGCCGGATCGCTGGTTTGTATGGTCTCACCAAACATCGGCTGGCTCACTGTCGGACGTTTCACCCAGGCTCTGGGTGCCGCAGCGGTCATGGTTATACCGCGCGCCATCGTGCGAGATTTGCACACGGGCGTTGAAGCCACCCGTCTCATGTCCCTTGTCATGCTGGTGATCAGCATCTCACCAATGCTGGCCCCACTCACAGGCAGCGCGATCCTCATGGTAGGTGAATGGCATTCCATTTTCCTCGCATTGATCGCTCTTGCAGGAGTGGCCTTGCTGCTCACGAAAACACAACTGCCAGAAACCCTGCATCACCATCATCGGGAAAAAATCAATGTGCGTCGGCTTCTCTCCGGCTGCGGCAATCTTCTTGGCAATCGCCGTTTTGTTGGCTTGACCCTGATTGGTGGATTTGGGCTGGCCAGTTTCTTCGTCTTCATCGCCTCCGCGTCCTTTGTCTACATGGAGCACTACGGTCTGACGACAACCGGCTTCAGCCTTGTGTTTGCACTCAATGCCATCGGTTTCTTCGGCGCATCCCAATTTGCACCCGGATTTGGCGCACGCTTCGGCCTGACCAAAACTGCTCTTTTCGGCGTTTGCGGCTTTGCAACGGCAATGCTGATCCTATTGGCGTTGGTGGCAAGCGGCTTTGATGATCTTGAAGTTCTGATGGTGATGTTTTTCATCGGCAACGCTTGCCTTGGCTTCGTCATCGCACCAACTATGGTGATGGCGCTGGACGACCATGGCGACAACGCCGGTCTGGCCTCGTCACTTGGCGGAACCCTTCAGATGGTTTCCGGTGGTGTGATGATCTTCATCTCGGGCCCGTTCTTTGACGGGACAGCCCTGCCAATGGTTGCCGCGATTGCGCTTTGTGCCACGCTGTCACTTATCTTCGCGCTTATCACGCTGGTGCCAAGAGGCGTCACTCCATTGCCACTGGACGGGAACGAATAAGGCTGACAGCGACAAACCAGACCAACCGGGGTCATTCCCGGTTGACTCACGCCAAAAATAGCGCATAAACAACAGCGTTTTGCACGTTTGGAGCTCAGGCATGATCCGGCACTTTGCCGATAAAGCGAACACGCGGACGACGGTCACTACCGGCGTTGCTTTCGCCTGCGCTACTCCAGCCTCAACGAAAACCGTCAAACCGACAACGAAAACCACCGCTTAAAGGTGCCATTCATCCCACGCTCCCCGGGGATGGGGGGCGCTGAAAGACCGGCACGGCCATAGGCAAGCTGGTTTTGCGGGGAGACGGACAAGGATATTCAAATGGGTTACAAGATCGCAATCGCAGGCGCCACCGGCAACGTTGGCCGTGAAATGCTCGACATTCTCGAAGAGCGTGGCTTCCCCGCTGACGAAGTCGTGCCATTGGCATCACGCCGCTCGCAGGGCACTGAAATCTCCTTCGGCGACAAGACGCTAAAGGTTCAGGCGATGGAGAACTATGATTTCTCCGACACTGATATCTGCCTGATGTCTGCTGGCGGCGACATTTCCAAGGAGTGGGCTCCGAAGATCGGCGCGCAGGGTTGTGTTGTGATCGACAACTCATCAGCATGGCGCTATGACGCCGACGTTCCCTTGATCGTTCCCGAGGTCAATGCTGACGCGATCACTGGCTTCACCAAAAAGAACATCATCGCCAACCCGAACTGCTCGACAGCTCAGTTGGTGGTTGCCCTGAAGCCGCTTCACGACGTTGCCCGCATCAAGCGCATTGTTGTGTCCACCTATCAGTCCGTATCAGGTGGCGGCAAGGACGCGATGGAAGAGCTGTTCAACCAGACTCGCGCAATCTTCGTCAACGACCCGATCGAGCCAAAGCTCTTCACCAAACGCATTGCGTTCAACGTTATTCCGCACATCGACAGTTTCATGGAAGATGGTTACACCAAGGAAGAATGGAAAGTCCTTGCTGAAACCAAGAAGATGCTGGACCCGAAGATCAAGGTGACATGCACCGCGGTTCGCGTTCCGGTTTTCATCGGCCATTCGGAAAGCGTCAACATCGAGTTTGAAAGCGAAATGACCGCTGATCAGGCTCGTGAGATCCTGCGTCAGGCCCCTGGCTGCCTGGTCATCGACAAGCAGGAAGACGGAGGCTACATCACGCCTTACGAAAGCGCTGGCGAAGATGCGACCTACATCTCTCGTATCCGTGAAGATGCAACCATCGAAAACGGCATCAATCTTTGGGTTGTTTCCGACAACTTGCGCAAGGGTGCCGCATTGAACACCGTCCAGATCGCAGAAGTGCTGATCAACCGCGGCTTGATCTCGCCTAAAAAGGCTGCTGCCTGATCAACGGCTCACAGTTTCAACGAAAAAGGCGGAGCACATGGCTCCGCCTTTTTTTATTTCAGCACATCAACGCAATCGGCGCGTCAGATTTCCATGAACGCGGCGCTTGGAGCCGTTTCAAAGACTTCGCTCTCTGGTTCCATGACGCGCAGTTCCCCTGAACCGATGTCGAACCACGCTCCATGAAGACTGAGCTCTTCACCGACGATTGCTTCTTCAACGAATGGGAATGTCCTCAGGTTCTTCAAGGATTGACGCACACCGGCATATTCCATGGCCAATTGCGGATCGTCGATCTTGTCGACGGGCATACACGCCATCGCAATGGCAGCCGGTTCAAGCAGTTTGATCCAACGACCGATGAAGTCACCATCAATGGTCCGCGCATTGGCATTTTCACGAAACGCCTGCACGCCACCGCATTTGGCGTGTCCCATGACGACGATATGTTTGACCTTCAGCGCCCGCACCGCATACTCGATTGCGGCGCTGGTTCCATGTTGTCCCTCGGTGCTTTCGTAAGGCGGCACAAGATTGGCCACATTTCTCATCACGAACAGTTCGCCAGGGCCGGCCGCAAAAACACCCTCAGGTGTGACGCGGCTGTCGCAGCACGAGATCACCATCACGTCGGGTTTCTGGCCGTAAACCGCAAGGTGTTCCTGAGTTTCCTTATACCGAACATAACCCTTCTTGAGATACTTGATGTATCCATCAATCAGGTTTCTCGGAAACGAGTTTGACATGTGGCGCGCCTCGATAAAATAAACTGTCTACAGTAGAAAAGTTCTACCATGACTTCGAAGTACCGCGCAAAGTCAAACCGTGGGTGAAATCGCCTTCATTCAGGTCGCCACATTCACCTTGTGGCGTTCTTCCTCATCACTATGGTCTTCATAGGCATGTTTCACTTCACCTGCTGAAAACTCATCATATTGCAAAGAGATACCACTTGGCTTGCTCAAGGATCTGGGCGCAGTCGATTGTGCGCCAAGAGACGTATAGGCGTTGACGCCATCCAGACAATGGTCTGAGGAGCTGTGTGAAATAATATAAGCACCGGGAACTTCATTTGGCGTTCCAGGTGGGTCGTCATGGCGCTGCGTATCTGACTCACTACCATGTTCTTTTCCCTGACCCTGATTCCGGTCTCGCCGGTCAGGCGGGTATTCCGTCGCATGCGCCACGACGTTGGGCGGTACAGACCGTTCAATCGTCGATGGCATTTCAGCCTCCTGGACAGTTATGCAAGGTGGAACCCTTCTGGATTCACAACTCAGTGTTTACACCAAATCTTAACAAATCTTTACGATTGGTAAACGCATGAGGGAACAGCCACTTATAAAAAAAGCGGGCCGAAGCCCGCTTTCAATTCCTGACAACTCGTCAATTCTGCGATTAGCTCGCCTTGTTGGAAGCGCGTTCCATGCGCTTGCGCTCATGCGGATCAAGGAACAGCTTGCGCAGGCGGATCGAGTCCGGCGTCACTTCAACCAGCTCATCGTCCGAGATATAGGACAGAGCCGCTTCCAGCGACAACTTGATCGGCGTTGTCAGCTTCACCGCATCATCCTTACCCGAAGAACGGATGTTGGTAAGCTGCTTGCCCTTCAGGACGTTAACTTCCAGATCGTTGCCGCGGGTGTGCTCACCAACGATCATGCCTGGATAAACCTTCGTGCCTGGTTCAACCATCATCGGGCCGCGATCTTCCAGGTTGAACAGCGCGTAGGCAACTGCTTCGCCAGTGCCATTGGACAGAAGAACACCTGTGTGGCGTCCCTGGATATGGCCCTTGTGCGGCTGGTAGCTGTGGAACAAACGGTTGAAGATAGCCGAACCACGGGTGTCGGACATCAACTCAGCCTGATAACCGATCAAACCACGTGTCGGTGCATGGAACACAAGACGTGTGCGACCACCACCAGATGGCTTCATCTCCAGAAGGTCCGCCTTGCGTTCCTGAAGTTTCTGCACCACCGCACCGGAGAATTCTTCATCCACATCGATGATTACTTCTTCGATTGGCTCGAGGCGCTTGCCGTTTTCGTCTTCCTGAAGCACAACGCGTGGGCGACCGACGCCCAGCTCGAAGCCTTCACGGCGCATGTTTTCGATCAGGATCGACAGCAGAAGTTCGCCGCGGCCTGAAACGATGAATGCATCCGGCTCTTCCGTGTCTTCCACCTTCAGAGCAACGTTGCCCTCGGCTTCTTTCATCAGACGCTCACGGATAACGCGAGACTGAACCTTGGAGCCTTCTGTACCGGCCAATGGGCTGTCGTTAACGCGGAATGTCATGGACAGCGTTGGCGGATCGATAGGCTGTGCCTGCATAGGCTCGCTGATGGATGGCGCACAAAGCGTGTCAGCAACGGTTGCCTTGGCAAGGCCGGCAATCGCGATGATGTCGCCTGCTTCGCCCTTTTCAATCGGCTGACGCTCAAGACCACGAAACGCAAGGATCTTGGACACACGGCCTGTCTCGATGACGCTGCCGTCACGCGAAAGGGCCTTGATCGGCGCATTTGGGACAATCGAACCGGAGACCACACGACCAGTCAAAATACGGCCCAGGAACGGGTCGGCTTCGATTGTCGTGGCCAGCATCTTGAACTCGCCTGGCTCGGCAGTCGGAGCGTCGACGTTTTCCAGAACCATGTTGAAGAGAGCATCCATGTTCTCTTGCGGCCCGTCTGGCTCTGTTGCCATCCACTCCTGCTTTGCAGAACCGTAAAGAACCGGGAAGTCGAGCTGATCTTCATTTGCATCAAGGGAAGCAAAGAGATCGAAGACTTCATCAAGAACTTCGTCGGCGCGCTGTTCAGGCTTGTCGATCTTGTTGATCGCGACGATTGGCTTGAGACCAAGCTTGAGGGCTTTGCCAAGCACGAATTTCGTCTGAGGCATCGGACCTTCAGCAGCGTCAACGAGCAGGATAACACCGTCAACCATGTGCAGGATACGCTCAACCTCGCCACCAAAATCGGCGTGGCCAGGTGTGTCAACGATGTTGATGCGTGTGTCTTTCCACTCCAACGACGTGACCTTCGCAAGAATCGTAATTCCGCGCTCACGCTCGATGTCGTTGGAATCCATCATGCGGTCTTCAGTGCGCTGGTTGTCACGAAACGCACCGGATTGTTTTAGAAGCACGTCGATAAGCGTAGTTTTGCCGTGGTCAACGTGGGCGATAATTGCGATATTGCGCAGGTTCATGCTATTTGGGCTCCAAAAGACATGCGCGGGCCCGTTGGACCCGCGCGACATGTCTTGGCTCTCGGTGTCAGGATAAGGCCTTACAGGCCAATTCTCGCGCTCTATATAGTCTGAATGCGACAAGTGTGCAACGCGAAGAGCAAAGAGCGCATTGACATGGTTACGGCCCACCCCTTATCGTAAGGTTACCTTACAAAGAGATCCCGCATGAAAACAGAAAATACGCACGATAGTGTCGCAATCACGGTTGTCGACATATCACGTCTCCTGCGTAAAAGATTCGAAGCACATCTGGCAGAAATCGACACCGGCGTTACCGTCGCAGAAGCCAGAACAATTGCATTTATCTTGCGATTTTCGGGACTTAGGCAATCAAGCTTGGCAGAGCGCATGAGCGTCGAGCCTATGACGCTGGTTGGATATCTGGATTCTCTCGAAAAGGCCGGGCTCATTCAGCGCGTTACAGATCCCTCTGATCGCCGGGCAAAACTTGTCACACTGACTGAAGCGGCAGCACCCGTTGCAGACAAGATTAGACAAGCATCGAAGTTGTTGCAGGACGAAATCCTGATGAACATTTCGGAAGATCGCCGAAATGAACTCACAAATCTTCTATTTCAGATAAAAGATAATCTGCTTGGCACAGTGAACTGCGAAGGTCAGAAGTGACAACTCCCCCCAGTGCTTTGATGAGCGCATCGCGAACAAAGGTGCTCGGCGCCGCATTGATCGCGATCGGACCAGTGACCATGGCGCTTTACACGCCTGCAATGCCAGAACTGGCGCTTGATTTGGGCACCAGCGAATCACTCGTCAAACTGACTCTCACCACCTATTTTCTCGGTTTCGCATTGGCACAGCTTCTGTGTGGACCGTTAACCGATGCCTTCGGTCGCCGGCCAGTCACCTTGGCCTTCCTTGGGCTTTATCTCGTCTCCACAATAGCCGCGACCCTGGCAACCGACGTTCACTTGATGATGGTTGCCCGCGCCATTCAGGGTATCGGGGCTGCTGTCGGGATCACGGTGTCACGTGCCATTGTTCGCGACCAATACGTCGGTCACCAGGCAGCAACCATCATGAATGCCATCAGCACCATGCTTGCGGTCGGGCCTGCGGTCTCGCCTACCCTCGGCGGTTTCATCCTTGAACTCTTTGGCTGGCGGGAAATCTTCTACGCCATGCTGATCTACGGCATTGTGCTGTTTGCCGCCGTTTGGTTGTTCCAGCCGGAAACCAACGCCTATCGGTCACGAGACAACATCAATTTCTCGCGTCTGGTCTTCAACTATACCCGTCTGTTGAAATCCGTGCGTTTTCTGCGCCCCAGTCTTTTGTTGATGTTCAGTCTCGGAACAATCTACGCCAGCACCACGATCCTGCCATTTGTCCTCATCCATAATGCAGGCTTGACGGCCTCGCAATTCGGCCTCGGCATGCTTATGCAGACCGGAGGTTTCTTCACGGGGACCCTGGTGACCGGACACCTATTGAAAAAACTTGATGCCGAAGCAGCCATTCCAATTGGCCTTACGGGCATCACTCTCAGCGCCATGCTCATGGCAGTGATACTGCGCATCCATGAACCCACCTATCTGGCAGTCATGGTCCCAATGGGGATCTTTGCGTTTTCCGTAGCCTTCGTTATTCCATCCACGTTCACAACGGCACTTCGCGATTTTCCCGAAATTGCAGGCGCGGCTTCCGCAATGCTCGGATTTCTGCAATTCGGCGGCGGCATTCTGGGATCGGCAGCCAGTGCTGCGCTGGGTAATCCGCTCCTGGCCCTCACGACAGTTATTCCAATCATGAACATCACAGGTGTCATCGCCTACGTCGGAATCGGCCTTTATCTGCGCAATAAACCTCTCGTACCTGAAGAGATTTCCTGACCGAGCACAGCATGCTGCAGGGACCGGGTTGACCGAGGGTGAGAAACCCTGCATCAGGCTGAAACGAAATTTTCTAGGTGAACCACGTATGCAGCCAACCACCCCCTATTGTCTTCCGGAAATAGGCGCGCATGTCATGGGCGTCTTGAACATAACGCCGGACAGTTTTTCAGACGGTGGAAAGTTCAACAGCCGGAGTCTCGCCCTGGAGCGTGCAAGGGAAATGATTGCCGAAGGTGCGGACATCATCGATGTTGGCGCAGAATCAACCAGGCCTGGCTCAACGCCCCTCTCATTGGAAGATGAATGGGCACGCCTAGACCCGGTACTGGAGGAAATTTGCACACTTGGCGTTCCGGTTTCGGTCGACACCTATAAACCAGAGATCGCGAAACGGGCTTGTGCAAAGGGCGCAGCCATCATCAACGATGTATGGGGGCTGCAAAAAGACCCGGCCATGGCTGATGTCGTCGCGGAGGCAGGTGTCCACATCGTCATGATGCACAACCGAATGGGTGCAGAGCCGGTTAGCAACATCATGGCCGATATTGACGAATGGTTTGAAAGATCGATGGAGCTGGCGCGAAAGGCCGGCATACCGTCAGACAAACAAATACTCGATCCCGGATTAGGCTTTGGCAAGACAATGGACCAGAACTACCAGATCCTGAACCGGTTTGAGGAACTCAAGAAACACGGCCTTCCGGTTCTCTCGGGGGCCTCCCGTAAACGCATGATTGCAGCAGCACTAAAGTCAGACTCACAAGATCGCCTGTTTGGCACTCTTGCTGCGCACCTGATCTCCATGCAAAAGGGAGCCAAAATCGTTCGCGTTCACGACGTTCTGCCGCATGTACATGCCAGACTGATCTTGAATGCCACCTTGAAAGAAAGCGCTCAATGACTAACCTGATCAAAGCCGCACTTGGCCTGGGCTCCAACATGGGCAACACCCAAGCCAATATGACTGCGGCAATCCGGCTTTTGAAAGAGGTAGACAACCTCAAACTCATTGATCGTTCATCTGACTACAGAACGCCGCCATGGGGCCCGATCCCTCAGGATGACTACCGCAATATCTGCGTCACTATCGAAACGTCACTCTCGGCACGCGACTTGCTGACACATTGCCTGGAAATCGAACGCGCACTTGGCCGCGTGCGCGATATCCGCTGGGGTCCAAGGTTGATCGACATCGATGTCCTCATCTACGGATTTGAACAGATCGATGAAAAGCTACTCACCGTTCCGCACCCGCGCATGGCCGAGCGTGCGTTCGTATTGGTGCCGTTGGCTGAGATCTGGCCAACAGCACCCATCGGCAACGGTATGACCGCACAGGAGGCCCTGGCGACATGTCAAGGTCTAGAAGACATCGTGAAGATCGACGACACAAAACCCAATCAATAAGTGACTACCCGCCAACGGTAATAGACACTCAATTCAGAACCAGAAGCCCTGCATTCAAGTAGGTTGCGAACGCGACCCAGGCGGCATAGGGCACGAAGCACAGCGCAGCAATCCTGTCGGCTGAACAGCTCTTGCCGATAAACAGCAGGATGCAGACCAGCGTCCCAATAATGACGGCCAGTCCAAGCGCCAGATTGTGGATACCGAACACCACTGGGCTCCAGAGAAAGTTCAAACCCATCTGCAACAACCAGATCGCAAAGAGCATCCCCATGCCAAAGCGCGTCCAGACACGCCATCCGGCGACTGCGATCAGAACATAAAGTGTTGTCCACGCTGGAGCGAACAACCAGTTCGGAGGGGTAAAGGCAGGTTTTTCCAGACCCTGATACCAAGCGCCGGGCATGTTGGTCAGACCCATAACAAAACCAATACCAACCACACCGATAACAAATCCGAGAAGCGTCAAAACCCGTTTCATGAAGTGCTCTTTCTGTTGCTGCGCCTGAACTGCACCAGGATCGGCGCAGTTCTTAAAGAAAAAAGGGCGCTAGATAGCGCCCTTTTTGAATTCGCATGACAGTCTCCAGGCGCTTTAACCGAGACGATCCCGCTTGGCCAAAGTACGAAGACGCAAGGCATTCAGCTTGATGAAGCCTGCAGCATCCTTCTGGTCGTAAGCACCATGGTCATCTTCGAAGGTCACCAGCTCTTCCGCATAAAGCGAATACGGCGACGCACGGCCAACGACAATCACGTTGCCCTTGTAAAGCTTCAACTTGACCGTACCGGTCACATGCGTCTGGCTCTGATCAATCAATGCCTGCAACATCTCACGTTCAGGCGAGAACCAGAAACCGTTGTAGATGAGCTCAGCGTAACGTGGCATCAACTCGTCCTTCAGGTGCGCAGCACCCCGGTCAAGCGTGATCGATTCCATTGCACGGTGAGCGGACAACAAAATGGTTCCGCCAGGCGTTTCGTAAATGCCGCGGCTTTTCATACCGACGAAGCGGTTTTCAACCAGATCCAACCGGCCGATACCGTTGTCACGACCATAGTCGTTGAGCTTGGCAAACAATGTCGCTGGGGACATCTTTTCGCCGTTCAAGGAGCAGGCATCGCCCTTTTCGAAACCGATCTCGATTTCGGTCACCACATCCGGTGCATCGACCGGATCAACGGTGCGTTGGAACACGTAAGACGGAGCTTCTTCATTCGGATCTTCCAGAACCTTACCTTCGGAAGAAGAATGCAGCATGTTGGCATCAACAGAGAATGGTGCTTCGCCAAGTTTGTCTTTCGGAACCGGGATCTGGTTCTTCTCGGCAAAATCAAGAAGATCCGTCCGCGACTTGAAGCTCCAGTCACGCCAAGGCGCGATCACTTTGATGTCCGGGTTCAAAGCATAGCAGGACAGTTCAAAACGCACCTGATCGTTGCCCTTGCCCGTCGCGCCATGCGCAACAGCATCGGCACCGGTCTCCTGAGCAATTTCAATCAAACGCTTTGAAATCAGCGGTCGCGCGATAGACGTTCCAAGCAGGTAAACGCCTTCATAAACGGCGTTGGCGCGGAACATCGGGAAAACAAAATCGGAAATGAACTCTTCGCGCAGGTCATCAATGTAGATTTCCTTGATGCCCAGCATTTCCGCTTTTTGACGAGCGGGCTCAAGTTCTTCGCCCTGACCCAGATCAGCAGTGAAGGTCACCACTTCGCAGCCCAGCTCGGTCTGAAGCCATTTCAGAATAATGGAAGTATCGAGTCCGCCAGAGTAGGCGAGCACGACTTTTTTGATGTCACCATGCGCCATGGAATGATTGTCCGTTTGAACGTTGTAATTTTGACCGCGAAATCGGCCTTCATTGTTGGGCGCAATGTAGCCACTATGAAACGCGACGCAAGCAAAAAGCTGGTGATTTATTAATGAGGCTTAGGCAGCAGAAACCGCAGAGGCCTTGCCATCAACTACACCGTAGCGCGCTAGAAACATCTCAACGGCATCTTCGACATAGCGCATGAGGTCTTCTCGGGTAGCCAAGGGAGAACCAAATAACTGCGGATAGAATGCGCGGCTCTTGATCATACCGCAGAACTGTTCACCAGCCTCGTACGGGTCCTCAATATTAAGCTGATTATGCTCGGCCGCTGCAGCAAAAAAAGCAGTGATGCTCTTCTCGAAGCTCATCTTGTGCGACATGACCCAGACAAAGTCCTTGTCGCGCGTAGCTTCCCCAAGAACCATCCGAGCCATGCGCATCATATCGGGATCAAGTGCCAATTCACCCTGCGCCCAACCCAACCGCAACAGTTCATCGCGTATCGACGCGTCCGGATTGTAACTGATGCTGATCTTCGACAGCACTCGTTCAGCGAGTTGGTCGCTGATCTTTGAGAACAGGATTTCTTTACTCTCAAAGTGATTATAGACAGTCCGCTTGGAAACATTCGCATGGTCCGAAATACGGTCCATGCTCGCGCCCAAAAAGCCACGCTCGAGGAATTCAGCAATTGCTGCCTCGACAATCTGCGTACACTTTTTTTCACTCTGGTTCATACAAACAATCGTTTCTGACGCGTCGTCCAAGACTTAGGGTTGCGACAACCTGTCGCAAGCGCAATTTGAAGTTTAGGATTCTTTATCACTAAATAGACTGATCATGCAATTTTCATTCGGTGAAAGAACCTCACCATCTAGAAACAGGTGCAAGATCTATCAGCGAAGGGCAAACACCTTTTGCCGCCCCGCAGAAAATCTACCCAGCCAAAGCATCACGATCTTTTTTACGCATCCGCTCGGATGCTGACTTGAGCTGACCACAAGCAGCAAAGATGTCTCGGCCACGCGGAGTACGAATAGGCGACGCGTATCCGGCGCGATTCACAATGTCAGCGAATTCCTCGATCCGTTCCCAATCGGAACATCCATATTGCGAGCCCGGCCACGGATTGAAGGGTATCAAGTTGATCTTCGCCGGAATGCCTTTCAGCAGACGCACCAGTTCAAGCGCATCCTTGTTGCTGTCGTTGATGTCCTTGAGCATCACATATTCGAAGGTGATACGTTTGGCATTCGACAGACCCGGATAATTGCGACAAGCCTCCAGAAGGTCTTTAAGTGGCCACTTCTTGTTGATCGGCACCAGGATATCGCGATCTTCATCGCGCACAGCGTGAAGCGAGATCGCCAGCATGCAGCCGATTTCCTCACCGGTGCGGAAAATCTCTGGCACAACACCTGACGTAGAAAGCGTGATACGACGCTTTGACAGGGACAGCCCATCCCCATCCGACGCAATGAGAAGTGCCTTTTTAACATTCTCAAAATTGTAAAGCGGCTCCCCCATCCCCATCATCACGATGTTGGTGACCAGACGGCCTTCGGAGGGAACGATCGCGCCTTGCGGTGTTGAAGCATCCGGGAAATCACCCAGACGATCACGTGCAATCAGGATCTGGGACAAGATTTCCTCAGAGGTCAGATTGCGAACCAGCTTCTGGGTGCCAGTATGGCAGAAGGTGCATGTCAACGTGCAGCCAACCTGAGAGGAGACACACAGCGTTCCACGCCCTTCTTCGGGAATGTAAACGGTCTCGATCTCAACAGGGCGCCCGGCACCGCGCGGCGGGAAGCGGAACAACCACTTTCTCGTACCATCAACCGAGATTTGCTCATCAACAATCTCAGGACGCGCAATTGAAAAGGCTTCGGCCAACTGGGCGCGTAGGTCCTTGGCAATATTCGTCATCAAGGAGAAATCTGACACACCACGCACGTAGAGCCAGTGCCACAGCTGCGCGGCACGCATCCGGCGCTGCTTCTCAGGCACACCAATCGTGCCCATCGCCGCAGCAAGCTCTTCCCGATCCAGACCGATCAGGGTCGGCTTGTCCTCCGCAGGAGCCTTCGGTGCTGCTGAAGAAGCAGCAATCGTCTGCGCGTTTGGGTTATCGCGTCCAATTTCCAGCGTAATCGCCATGGTGGGATCCGTAATCTGCGTCCATAAAACCGGTTAAGCTTCGTGCCTCTAGCGAGTTCGATGCATTGCCCTCTTTAAGGTCAGAGGACACGCTTCAAGAACCAATTTGTCATTGAGGCCGGACAGCTCCCGGTCGAGTTAGGGGCCTAAACATCACAAAACGCCCCAAAAAGCAAGGTTGAGCTTCTACAGGCATACGAAGTCCAAGGCGGATGACGAGCCAGTTTCACGGCTGCGATGTGTCGCCGAGGGCAATCTTTTTACGCAAGTAGGCCAGACCATTGCTCACAATGACCTTATGGGCAATGCCGACTGGCACCATGTAGAGACGTCCAAAGGCATTATGAACCACGACACTGGATGTAATGGTCACCTCGCGCCCCTTTACCGAAACACAGGTGAGCACATCCAGATGCACATCCCGTGCAGAGAGTGACAGGATCTCATCTGAAACATTTTCGATCACAAAGAAGTCCCAGGCGTCACCGACACGAAGCGGCTCTGACGGCACCTTTTTGGAAAACCCGCCAATCTTTTGAACCCCAAACAGGCTACTAATGCCATCACGGATCTTAAAGGCCAGATCGAACAGAACGTTCGGGCGGGTCGCAATAGTGCCGAAAGCCTCTGCTGCCGTCACTTTGCGGTCGAGAACCACGCTTCGCGTGTCGAAATAGTCGAGTTCGTTTCTTGGGGCTACCAGATCGACCAGAACCCCGGTACTGAGCTCTTCTACGACCAAAGACATCGCGGCATTCCTGTCTCAAAAGAAAAAGGGCTGGAACACCCAGCCCTTTTTACATCTCTCGCTCTAAACTGCCTGCTTCTGGAAGAAGCTTACTGGCAGGCAGAGATGGAATTGTTGATTGCAGCCGTCACGCCGGAAAGCGAGAACTTGTAGGTGGTCTGCGTGCCGCGCGAAGACTGGCCGCTCACGGTCATAGCCCGTCCGGCCTTCATAGCCGCAACGAGTTGTGCCTCAGTAGCTGCATTTTCCACCCAGGCTCCATCGCCCTTGGTGAACAAGGTAAACTTCGTTCCGTCCACATCGACGATAACGTTGGAGCCTTCTTTCAATGGATAGCCAACCAGCAGGCTTGGCTCAGCTGAAACGCCTTCGCTTGGACGTGTCGAGACGAAGAAGAAGACATCACCATGGTTGCGGTCACTCGGCAGCAACTCAGTCGGTTTAGTCAGCGCGTAGCAGACTTTTCCGCTACCTCCTGAGTGCGAATAGGCTGCCCAGTCCGTATGCTGCTGAAGCAGCGTTGGGGTCTGCGCGAAAGCCGCTGCACTCGAAACAATTAGGCCAACAAGGCCGAAGATCAGCGATTTTACTTGCATAGTCACCACACCGTAAATCTTTAGAAAAGGTTGCGCTTTTCACTCAAATGTCGAACGACATATAAACTTTGCTTTAAGCATACCTTAAAGCTGGTTACGAAAGGGTTGAGGAATCCAAGAAAGTGTCATTCCACGGTCCAGCACCCGGTAAGCCGTTATTTGCGCTACGCTATCGGCATAAATCAGGCGAGAGTATGACCCGCGAATTATGCCGTACAGGCGAATCGACCTCCACGTAGCACTTACTTCGTGCCGGGGACAACCCGTCCTGACCGCATGATCGGACCACCTTGCACATGTTTGGCTGGCTCAGTTGACGGACCGCCTGCTGTAATGGAGCGATCCGCATACCGGCCCAGCGCCCTGTGGCGGTCGTAAAGCACGATTGCCCCGGCCATCGCGACGTTGATGCAGAACTTCGTCGGTATCTTCACCACATGGTCGCAACGGGCGAGCATCGCCTCAGACAAAGACCCGCGCTCAGGCCCAAGGACATAAGCTGCCTGCAAAGGATGACCGAAGCTCGGCAGATCGATTGCATCATCTGTCAATTCGATACCGACCACCTGACAACCGCGCGGCAAGTCCATCGTCTCAACGCTATCCCAGGAGAACAACGGCAAATGTCCCGGGCTCTTTGATGTGTCTGACGCAGGCGCCTTGCGCAACGCCTCGGACGCATCAACCGTGAAAAAGAAACTCGCACCAAATGCATGGGCTGAGCGCATGAGGTTGCCAAGGTTCAAACGCTTGGACAGTCCTTCAGCTCCCACAGCAAAATAGCCGCGCATCGTCAGTTCCTCATAATTCCATCAGGATAGGTCAACCGCTCAACTGCGGGGCTCAAGCTTCAAAGAATGCAATGACCGGAGCGTGGTCAGATGGTTTTTCCCATCCGCGCGCGTCGCCCAAAACACTCGTCGCCTGCACGGCACTGCCCAGCGGCTTCGAGACCCAGACATGATCCAGACGGCGGCCTTTGTTCGCTGCAGCCCAGTCCTTTGCCCGGTAGCTCCACCAGGTGTAGAGTTTCTCATCCATCGGCACGAACTGGCGCATTGCGTCGATCCAGCCGCCAGTCTCTCGCACATCTTCAAACAACTCTGTCTCAACCGGTGTGTGAGAAACCACTTTCAGCAGCTTCTTGTGCGACCAGACGTCTTCTTCGTAAGGCGCGACGTTCAAATCACCAACGAGGACGGCCGGCTTGTCGGTCTCTTCGCCCTGGAGCCACGCTTTCATCTCATTCATGAAGTCCAGCTTGTGACCAAACTTCGGATTGATCTCACGGTCCGGCTCATCACCGCCAGCAGGCACATAGAAATTGTGAATGCGCAGCGGCTGACCATTGAAGGGCACGTCCACGGCCACATGCCGACTGTCACCCATCTCACAGAACTCGCGTTTTTCAACGTTGGTGAGTGGTCGTTTGGAAAGGGTCGCCACCCCGTGATAGCCCTTCTGGCCATTGATTTCGATATGCTCATAACCAGCCTTGCGCAGCGAATTGAAAGGAAAGTTCGCATCCGGGCATTTGGTCTCTTGCAGGCACAGGACGTCGGGTTGAACTTCCGCGAGAAACTTCTCAACGATTGGCATGCGCAAGCGCACGGAGTTGATGTTCCAGGTCGCAATCGTCAGGCGGTCAGTCATATGTCTCTTCACCGATTCCATGTTTTCATCGGCTGTAGTTCTAACGCCCAGCCAATCCCGCGACTAGATATTTCTTTAGTGCAAGGCTGCAAAGACGTCCAAAGCTACCCCCTGTTGTGCAAAGGAGCGGACAAAGCAATGCAATGCACATCCGGCATACGCGAAAGCTGGCGATCACTTGCCGCCTTACAAAACGTGATCGTCGGACAGGCAGTTTTTTCCAAGGACCGCAAAATCTCCACGGTTCGTTAGGAAAGTTGCTTCAGTTGTAGCAAGCATGTTTGAACTTTCTTAACCTAGCGAGCCCGCTTTGCGAAAACAGATATGTCTTTCCTGGAAACGACTTGCCATTAGCTTGGGAGCTGCCTCGCTCCTTGCTGCCTGTTCACTTTACTCTCTACCTGATCCCAGACCTCAAGATTATCCGGTGCATGGTATCGACATCTCCAAATATCAGGGAGACGTGGACTGGAAAGCAGTGCGCCGCGGCGGCGTCGAGTTCGCCTGGATCAAAGCCACAGAGGGCGGCGACCATTCAGACGAACGCTTCCTTGAAAACTGGTATGGAGCAAAGGAAGCTGGCGTGCCGCGCGGCGCCTATCACTTCTACTATTTCTGCCGTCCGGTCGAAGAACAGGTCGATTGGGTCATCAAAACGGTTCCCGTTGACCCGGATGCATTGCCGCTTGTGCTCGACATGGAGTGGAATGCCCACTCAAAGAACTGCCGCATTCGCCCGCCGCGTGATCAGATTCTGCGCGACATGACATATTTCGTAGATAAGATCGAAGATCACTACGGCAAACGCCCCGTGATTTATTCCTCGGTTGATTTCCATCGCGATCGACTGGTCAACGCATTCAGGGGCGAACAGTTCTGGCTGCGCTCGGTCGCAAGTTATCCGAACCACATTTACACAAACCGCAACGACTGGTTCTTCTGGCAGTATACCGCCGAAGGTCGGATACCCGGCATCAAGGGCAATGTAGACCGAAACGTCTTCTTTGGCAGCCGGACACAGTTCAAGGAATGGCTGGCCGGAACGCTCGAGCGCCCATAGGGAACGAGCGTTCTGCTGGAAAATGAATTTTAAGAGCCGGGCTTGGGTGCAGGTCCGGCTCTTTCAGTGACATCGGAAGCTTGAGCTGCGACAGGCCCCTTCGGTCCTGCCATCACCAATGTCCAAAACACCCGGTGTTTCGCGCCTGGAGAATAGGCCGTTGCCAATCCGAAGCGCTGCGCCTTTGGATCAAGCATGACCGCTTTGTGCTTGGGCGAGTCCCGCCAGCCGGAAAACGCCTCGGCAAGCGTGCGGTAGCCGCCACTGACATTCTCGACTGCATAGGTTTCAGGCTCACCGATGGAGGCCATCCGTTTGGCAAGGCGCATGTCTTTTGCCAAAGACGCCTTGACGCTGCCGCCCCGTGCCATTGCCTCCGACTGCTGCAAGGCGATCTTGAACAAATCCCGATCCGGTCGGATCGCGCCTGCGCCTTCGTTTGCCCTGTACTGGGAAATCATCTGCGCCGCCGTAGCCTGGTCAACAACCGCGTCGGGACGCGCCATGCTTTCATAAAACAGCGGTTGTTGCGGTTCGGGAACACAAGCGACCAAACCAGACAACAGCCCACCGCCAACTGTCACACCCAAAACCGCAGCCCGAAGGCCCTTGCGTGAAGAGTTCATCAAATTTGTTGTCCCCATAAGGTCACGCAAAAAGCCGATTGCCTCGCCGGACCTGTCAACGTTTTGCCAGCGGATGTGCCGCTTCCACCAGTTCTTTCAAGCGCTCATCAAGCACGTGTGTGTAGATTTGTGTCGTTGAGATATCAGCATGTCCCAAAAGCTGCTGTACCACCCTCAAGTCCGCACCATTTTGTAGCAAATGTGAGGCAAAGGCATGGCGAAGCACATGCGGTGAAACGGCACCGCGGTCCAATCCGGCAAGCCCGGCAAGATCTTTGAGATCGCGCGCAAAGGCTTGGCGCGTGAAATGCCCGCTCTCACCATGGGAAGGGAACAGCCACGGGCTCTTCGCATAGGTACCGGTCGCTGTGCGCTGAGAAACATAATCCCGCATCGCCGACTGCGCCGCATGGGACAAGGGCACCAGGCGTTCCTTTCCGCCTTTACCCTTGATCTCAATCAACCGTGCATCACGCATCGCAGCACTCAAGGGCAGAGCGACCAATTCAGACACTCTCAGCCCGCTCGCATACAGCACTTCCAGTAGGGTGTAGAGCCGCTGTGCACGCAATTGCGCTGCAGCGTTCTTGTGCTCAAGACCCGCCTGCTCTCCGGCGACTGTGATCAACCGATCCACATCGCCGACACTCAGAACCTTGGGAAGCGCTTGACGTTTTTTGGGTGCTGCCAATGTCCTGGTTGGATCATCGCTGCGCAACCCTTCGGAATATAGAAATTTGAAATACTGCTTGAGCGCTGACAGGCGTCTGGCCTGCGACGTGGCGGCAAAACCGCGCCCGGCCATATCACTCAAGTAACTCGAGACATCATCGCTCGTAGCCTTTGACGGCGCTGTCCGCCCCATAAAGTCTGAAAAATCTTCCAGATCGCGGCGATAACTGGAAAGCGTGTTTTCAGCCGCCCCGCGCTCCGCCGCCAGCATTTCAAGAAAACTCTCGAGAGTGAAGTCATGACTCAAGACAGGTCACGCCTTTCCAACCTGATTGACAAAAATCATCAAGGCCCGAACACCATTAGCGTCCGAAACCCTCCTTTTTGATGCGCACAGTCATCTCGCGTTTTTGTGGCTCCACCAGATTGGCCAATCCGTAAACGGCTCCATAGCCCAGAGCTCCAAGGATGATCAGGACCAGAATCAATCGGGTTAAAGTTGGCACAATTCCAGCGCTCCTTACGCGAATCAGTCGGCCACATTGTTAAGTGCTGACACTATGAGGGCAAGCCAAGCCAAAGCAAGCCGCTCCCTTGCAGATCTTCATCGTTGATTTTACATATCTGAGAATGCGTTTTCGGATGAATGTGTTACAAAGCCCCCATGAAGGACACTCAGGATCAGTCTCCGGACCCAAATGCGGCTGCAAGCAACCTGTCTTTTAAAGAGCAGGAGCTGCTTTCCGCGCTTGGCAACCGAGCCATTGTTCTGGTCGGCATCATGGGCTGTGGCAAGTCAACGGTCGGTCGCCGACTGGCGAACAAACTTGGACTAAAGTTCGTCGATTCAGACAATGAAATCGAACACGCTGCAAATATGTCAGTTGCGGAAATATTTGAGTCCCATGGCGAAAGCTACTTTCGCGGTGGAGAGGAACGCGTCATTGCGCGGCTTTTGCAAGAAGGCCCGATGGTGCTCGCAACCGGCGGCGGCGCATTTATGAGCGCAGCAACTCGGGAGATTATTGCCCGCAGCGGTGTCTCGGTCTGGATGAAAGCAGACCTGGATATCGTGATGTCGCGGGTGCGGCGTAAAACGACACGCCCCTTGCTCAAGACACCAGACCCGGAAGGCACCGTCCGAAAACTGATGGATGAACGCTATCCCGTGTATGCGGAGGCGGATGTGACCGTACATTCCGAAGACGTGCCCCACGAAGTGGTGATGGGAGAAATCATCTCGGCACTTGCCGACTATCTTCTCAGTCAGCCCGTCGACACGTCAAACGCATCATAAATCAACGGCAATTTGAACACCTGTAGCAGGCCAAGGGCAATGCTAGACACATTCAACAAAGACACCCAGACGGTTCATGTGACACTGGGCGAAAGAAGTTACGAGATTCTCATCGGTCGCCACTTGCTGGCGAGCGCTGGCGAGCAGATCGCAGCGCTTATGCCAGGCGCGCGCCTGGCGATCATCACCGATGAAAATGTTCAAAAGCTGCATCTGGAAACCCTGCGCAAGAGTTTGAATGCCGCCGGTCTGAAACATGTCGAATTTGTTGTTCCGGCAGGCGAGAGCACCAAGTGCTTTGCCCAGTTTGAACGTCTGGTCGATGAGGTTCTCGCTGCCCGACTCGAACGGGGCGATGCAATCGTCGCCCTGGGCGGCGGTGTTGTCGGCGACCTCGCCGGATATGTCGCCGCTTCCGTACGCCGCGGAATGAGCTTCATCCAGATCCCGACCTCACTCCTGTCACAGGTCGACAGTTCTGTAGGAGGCAAGACCGGGATCAATTCCCGCCACGGCAAAAACCTCATCGGAGCATTTCATCAGCCAAGTCTGGTGATCGCCGACACGGCCCTCCTCGACACGCTGTCCGAACGGGAGTTTCGTGCAGGCTATGCCGAAGTTGCAAAATACGGCCTTCTCGGTGACGCGGAGTTCTTCACCTGGCTGGAGGAAAACTGGCAAGGCGTCTTCAACGGCGGACCACAACGCGAAGAAGCCGTTGCACGCTCGTGTCAGGCAAAGGCCGATGTGGTTGCAGCAGATGAGCGCGAATCTGGACAACGCGCACTGCTTAATCTTGGACATACATTTGGACACGCACTGGAATCTGCGGTTGCCTATGCCAATGAACGCCTGGTTCACGGCGAGGGTGTTTCAATAGGCATGATGCTCGCCCATGAGTTTTCTGAACGCCTCGGTCTTTTGAGCCAGGACGATGTCAAACGGGTGGAAACCCATTTGACCGCTGTCGGTCTCCCAACCCGGATTTCCGAGATACCGGGCCAGATGCCGCCAGCTCAGACACTGCTTGATATCATTGCCCAGGACAAAAAAGTCAGCCGCGGCCAACTCACCTTCATTCTCTCGCGAGGAATTGGTGATACCTTCGTTGAAAAGGGTGTCGATCCTGACGCTGTCCTGGAATTTCTGACGGAGAAACTTGCCTGATGAGCGATACAAACCTCTGGCTCGCCGTTGTTGCAATTGTCGTCCTGTTGTTTCTGTCCGGTTTTTTCTCGGGCTCGGAAACAGCACTGACGGCTGCCTCACGCGCCCGCATGCACCAGATGGAAAAGGGCGGCGACAAAAGGGCCGGTCTCGTTGCGCGATTGATCTCGGCCCGAGAACGTTTGCTCGGCGCGCTGCTGCTCGGCAACAACCTGGTCAACATCCTGGCATCTTCTCTGGCAACCAGTGTGCTGTTGTCGCTCTTCGGTGATGCAGGCGTCGCCCTGGCAACACTCGTCATGACCGCCATGGTTCTGATCTTCTCCGAGGTCTTGCCGAAAACATGGGCCATTTCCAACCCCGAACGCTTTGCCCTGGCTGTGGCGCCGATCGTCAACGTTGTCGTCGCCCTGTTTGCGCCGCTTGTCGTTGGCGTGGAAATGATCGTCCGCCTGATGCTTCGCGTTGTTGGAGTGAATGTGAATGATGATGCCTCAATCCTGTCAGCGCATGAAGAACTGCGCGGCACCGTGGATCTGCAGCACAAGGAAGGCGGTCTGGTCAAAGCCGAACGCGATCGCATCGGCGGTCTGCTGGACCTGGCTGAACTTGAAGTCTCCGATGTCATGGTCCACCGAACCAACATGGTGGCCTTGAACGCCGATGACGAGATCAGCGTGCTTCTGGATGCTGCCCTGGCCTCACCCTATACCCGCCTGCCGCTGTGGCGAGATGAGACCGACAATTTCATTGGCGTTCTGCACGCCAAGGACCTGCTGCGCGCGCTTCAAGCCGCCGGAGGCGATGGCTCGAAAATCAAGATCGACGAGATCATGAGCCCGCCGCGCTTCGTGCCCAACACAACGACACTGCAGGATCAGCTCAACGCCTTCCTGCGCCACAAGTCACATTTCGCCCTCGTCGTTGACGAATATGGGGAAGTGATGGGCCTGGTCACTCTGGAAGACATTCTGGAAGAAATCGTGGGTGAAATCGCCGACGAACACGACGTTGAACTCGAAGGCGTGCGCCCACAGGCCGATGGCTCGATCATCATCGAGGGGTCGGTTCCGATCCGCGATCTCAATCGTGCGACCGACTGGGACTTGCCGGATGAAGAAGCGACGACCATCGCAGGTCTTGTGATCCATGAAGCCAGCATGATCCCTGAGGAACGCCAGATCTTCACGTTCCATGGCTATCGGTTCACGGTCCTGCGCCGCGAGAGAAACCGGATCACTCGTTTGCGTATCATGCCGCTGGACCATCAGGCCCGTCAGAACATGCAACGTCAGGCGATGAACCCGGTCCTAACACGCACGGTCGCCAAGGCTTCAACCACGACGCAATAAGCCTCGCGGATCGACTTAAAGACCCCTAAGGACAGTTCACCTCTGATCAGATGTCTTTCTGAGGCAGAAGAAGGCGCTTGATCGTGCCTTTCGGAAGCAACGCCCACGCCAGCAACAACGCGGCAGCGATCAGCAACGCCGCACTGCCAGGACGCTCCAGGAACACCAATGGATCGCCGCGCGACAAAAGCATTGTGCGGCGGAAGAACTCTTCCATCATTGGCCCAAGGACAAATCCGATCAAAAGAGGCGCCGGCTCGAACCGGTACAAACGCATGACGTAACCCAGCATGCCAAACAGCAACGTGATCCAAATATCGAAGACGCTGTTGTCGATCGAGTAGACACCGACACAAATCAGGATCACGACAGCCGGGTAAAGATAAAGGTGCGGAATTCGCAACAATCGCACCCACAGTCCGATCAAGGGTATGTTCAGCACCAACAAGAACAGATTGCCAAACAGGAACGACACGATCAGACCCCAGAACAATTCGGGATGCTCTGTGATCAGTCTTGGACCTGGTGTGATGCCATGGATCATCAAGGCCCCGAGCATCAAGGCCATCGTCGTGCTGCCCGGTATGCCCAGCGTCAACGTGGGTATGAAGGCGGTTTGAGCGGCGGCATTGTTCGCCGATTCAGGAACAACGACGCCTTCGATCGCGCCCTTTCCGAAGTTCTCGCCATTCTTCGAAATCCGTTTTTCCAAGGCGTAGCCCACGAAAGATGCCACCGTCTGTCCCGTCCCGGGCAATGTACCAAAGAACGATCCGACAACGGAGCCACGAACCGCCGGTGCAATCGACCTGATCCATTCAGCCCCAGTTGGAAAAAAATCGCGCATTGAGATCTTCGTCGTCGCATAGGATTGCGTCGCTCCGCGTACCGAAACGATAACCTCGGAAATACCAAACAGACCCATGGCAACAACGACGAGACTCACGCCGTCCCGAAGTTCCTGGATGCCACCTGTAAACCGTGTCTCACCGGAATTGACATCGACCCCGACCGTACCAAGCAGAATGCCAGCGCACACCATGATGACACCACGCAGCACACCTGAATTGGAAACAACCGAGGCCGCGATTAGTCCCAACACCATGACCGAAAAGTACTCCGCCGGTCCAAATGAAAGGGCGAATTCCGCCAGCACGGGCGACAACAAGGCCATGACTACGACGCCAAAAACGCCGCCGAAGAACGACGCCATGGCGGTGATGAACAACGCAACGCCGGCACGTCCCTTTTGCGCCAATGGATAGCCGTCAAGACAGGTGACAGAAGCGGACGGCGTTCCAGGTATATTCAACAGGATTGAAGCGATCGAACCGCCGTATTCAGCGCCGTAATAAACCCCCGCCAACATAACCAGAGCCGTCTCTGGCGGCAGGTAGAATGTTACCGGCAGCAACATCGCGACTGCAGCCAGGGGACCAACCCCAGGCAGCACGCCGATAAAGGTCCCAAGAAAGACACCTGCGAAACAATGGACCAAATTGTAGGGTGTCGCGGCCGTCGCGAATCCGATCCCAAGATTGGTTATGAGATCCATTATAGCCCCCTGATCAGCTCAAAAGGCATCTGCAACGCCTCAACAAAAATGACCCATACACCGATGGCGATGCAGACGGCCATTGCGCCTCGCACTGTCCATCGCACGCCCTTGTTGGCAGAACTTGTGGCGAGCACGGAGATCGCGACGGCAGGCAACACGCCAACCAACGGTGTGAAAAACGCAAAGGCAGCAACACCAGCTGAAACCGCGAATAGGCTACGCCAGTCCGGGGACCTCCACTCAGCAGGCGCAGCATGATTTCGCAGAAGCTCGACGACCACTAGTGCAATCATAATGACGCCAACGATCATCGGAAAGGCACCCGGGCCAAGCCGGCGGGCAGTGCCAAGATCCAGCGTGATACCCGAACCCAGAACAAAAAGGATGGCAATCAGCAGGAAAAACAGCAATCCAAGCTGAAGACCTAGGCGCTCGCTTGACATGATGCTGCTTCCAGTTCGAATTCGACCCCACCATAGTGGGTCGGAAGAGTCAGCGCGCCAGATCTGATTTCATCGGCCACGCCGGCGATTTCTTGTCGTAAATGATCGGCCACGTCGGGTGCAAAGGACAGGGATACATAGTCACCACTGGACAAACCGAGTTCCATCACCTCGCCTCTCCTCACACCCTGGAGCATATCAGAGATCGCGGTTTCAACACCCAGATCAATCCGCGCAATCGCGGAGGCAACAAAGACGTCCGGGTCTTCAGCGCACCAATCAAGAGCATTGCCAATCTGCCGAGTTCCGCCAGCCTTGCAGGCGTCGATCGCCCCCTGGCGCGCGCCATTCAGCATTGTAAACAGCACATCGGCACCTTTGCCTATCATGGCATCGGCCCAGCTTCCGGCAACGCCATTATCGTCCTGTGTGCCGCAAAACCCTGTCAAAACAGTCACGCTAGGATCAGCATAAAGTGCACCGGCGACATAGGCCGCGCGGCCTTTCAGACCAGGCAAAACCCTATGCCCTGAAAGATGAGCAACGACACCGGTTCGTGTCATGCGGGCCGCAAGATATCCGGCAAGGAAAGCAGATTCTTCTTGCCGCACGTCATAGCTGGACAGATTGGGACCAACGCGCTCGCCCTGCACAATTGCAAAAAGCTTCTCAGGAAACCGTTCAGCCATTTCAGGGGTAAAGGCGTTGCCCTGTCCCCCGATAAAGACCAGACCATCAACGGCAGGCAAAACCTCTTCGAGACGCTCACGAATTTCCGCCTGATCATAGCGTACGTCAGCAACAATTTTGATCTCGATGGAATTGGATGCCTCGGCTGCTCGTACCCCAGCCAGAGCGCTGGAGTTGAATCCCGCATCATCCAGTTTCCCGACGAAAAAAATCGCAATCTTCATTGTGGTTCTACCTGCCGCATTTTCCGTTATTTTTTGACGGCCGCTTTGACCAACGGCGCCCAGGATGTTGCCTGTGAAGCAACATAGTCAGAGAACTCGGCACTGGTCTTGGTTCCGCGAATAATGCCCCAGGTCTCAAATTGATCCGACACCGCAGGCATTGCCATCACCTTTTGCAGGGCTCCGTCGAGTTTCGCGGAAATCTCGGAATCCAACCCGGCAGGAGCACTCACGCCCAACCAGTTTTCAGCCACGATCGGATATCCAAGCTCTGTAAAGGTCGGAGTGTCCGGCAATGTTGGCACGCGCTCTTTTGAACTCACCGCCAACGGAATGGTTTCACCATCGGCAACCGATGGAAGGTTCTGGGGAATGGCATCAAAGATGACGGGAATCACATCGGCCCGGAAATCCTGACGCAATGGGCCTGAGCCCTTGTAGGGGACATGCACCATTTCAGCGCCGGTCTCAGCCTGAAATTGAACACTGATGACCTGACCCCAGGAGCCAACGCCAGATGTTCCATAGTCAATGTCGCCGGGAGCGGACTTCACCAATTCCATGAAGCCGGCAAAATCGGAGACCTCAAGGGACGGACGCACGAACAAACCCAGGTTCACGGTGCCAATGTAGGTCACATGACTGAAGTCGGCGATCGGATCATAAGGTGTGTCAGGGAAACGTGTTGGCGCGACAGAAAACGGCGTCAGGTTTGAAAGCATCAGTGTGTAACCATCGCCTTCTGCTTCCATCAACGCGGTCGCAGCGACAGTACCCGCGGCTCCCGGCTTGTTCTCGACAACGAATTGCTGGCCGAGCTCCGTGGTCAGATGCTCCGACAAAAGCCGCGCGATCAAATCTGATGAGCCACCCGGTGGGAAGGATACAATGATGCGGACTGGTTTCTCAGGCCATGCGGTTTCTGCAGTGGCAACCAAGGCGCTGCCAGCGACAGCGGTTGCTGCCATCATACCCGTCAACACCGCGCTTAGGACTTTCCGACGATTGATCATGCTCGATACCCCTTTGGTTTCTGGCAGCCCAATCACACACTGCCTCTCCACAAGAATGAAATCTGAGTTTCATAGTATTCACAATACGAAATTTCAGTTTGATAATAAAAACAGCAATTTCACAGTCGTTTGAACAATATGATGGCAGAATTTCCATCATGAGCTCACCGAGCGCTAAAAAATGCGCCACAGGAATTCGGTGTTTTGGCCATTTTTGGTGGGAAATTCAGAAAAATACCTTCCTGTACTATCTCAAATTCATCGCCAAGGCTTGCCTTTTAGGTTCAACAAGTCATCATTGATCCATGAAACCTGAATTTCACCCAGACAAATCTGATCCGCTCTTTCTGGAGCGCGTACATCAGGTGCTGCCGAGCCTTCATCCGGCAGAACGGCGCCTGGCAGAGTTTCTGCTCGACTTCCCGGGGGAACTCGCCAGCTACGATGCTCAGGAATTGGCCAAGCTTTGTGACGTGTCCAAAGCCACTGTGTCACGGTTCATACGGCGCCTCGGTTTTGACACCTACGACAGTGCACGCAAAGCAGTGCGAGAAGAAAGCAAAACCGGATCACGGCTTTTCTTCGGACATGCAGAACCTCAGGTCAGCGCAGCTGCCCTCGATCTGGGCCTGGAAGAAGAACGCTCCAACCTCGACTGGACCTTCCAACGGATCGAGACCCAACAGCTCGACGCTCTTGCAGAAGCCTTGCTCGGTGCACGCAAGGTCTGGATCGTTGGCTACCGGATCAGCAACTCTTTTGCGACCTATCTGTATTGGCAACTGACCAAGGTGCTCAGAGACGTTGTGGTGTGCCCGCGTGATGGCGAGACAATAGGCGAATACATCGTTGGCATGGAACCGGATGATGTCGTCATTCACATTGCGCTGCGGCGGCGCATGGCCGGAACAGAGGTTCTGCTCAACACACTTCAGGAAACGGGCGCCAAACAGGCCTTTGTTACCGATGAAGGCATGCCGCCGCAGACCCAATGCGCCTGGCATTTCAGATGCCGAACCCAGACCAGCAGCCCGCAGTTCAACCACGCTGCCGTGCTCTCGCTATGCCATCAAATTGTAATTCGCGCGACCTTGCAGTCCGCCCATGAGGGGCGCGAACGGTTGCGAAAAATTGATGAAATCAACGAGCGCCTCAGTCTGTACGATTGAACCGGACGAATGACAACTGAGGACTCTGGCAGGTAGCCGAACAGCGTCCAGCGTCAGGACACATTCACACACCGCGAAGCACGCGGATCCGGCTCTTCAGGCGCACGTGCTTCAATCGCAAGGGCGTGAACGCCGCCCGCAATTTCATCCGCCAACAGGTCATTCACCGTGCGATGCCGATTGACCCGGCTCATCCCAGAAAAGGCACTTGCAACAATCTGCACACGGAAGTGGGTTTCTCCCCCTTCACGCCAGCCACCATGTCCCTCGTGACGATGGGATTCATCAATCACGGAGAGTGTTTCAGGTGAAAGTCCAGCGTTCAGCTTGGCGGTGATAATATCTTTGATCGTGCTCATAGTGTCTGTTTTGACCATCTGCAGCTCCCCCGTCAAGCAACAAACGGTACGACCAGTGTGATGGACGGGACCACTGTCCCCAACCTTGAACAGCGCGTTTGCAGGAGATATTGAACGATCAGAAAAATCATCAAAAATTCGCCCCCTTATCGCTTGTTCTAACTCCTCACAAAGCGCATAATCTCGCCCCATGAAATTGGAATCCAAAATTTTCGACAGCATTCGGGTTAAATCTGCCAAGAAAAAATCAAAGGTAGAAGAAGCCCCCTCGTGTGATCATCCCGGGTGCGAGCGCCCGGGCCTGCATAAGGCCCCCAAAGGCCGTGACCGTGAAGGTGAGTTTTTCACCTTCTGCGTGGATCACGTACGCGAGTACAACAAGTCATATAATTACTTCAACGGTATGGGCGACAACGATGTGCGCGAGTACCAGAAGGACAGTATGACAGGTCATCGCCCGACCTGGAAAATGGGCGGTGATAAGGAAGAAGAAAAGAGCACGGATTTCTATGATCTGCGTGCCAATATGCGTGGCCGGGCCTACAGAAGGTCGAGTGCGACAAGAAAACCGCGCGAAAGAAAGCTTTTGGCGCTTGAAAAACGCTCTCTGGATGTGCTCAATCTAGGGCCAAGTGCGAGCAGCGATGATATCAAGGCGCGTTACAAAGAGCTTGTTAAACTGAACCATCCGGATGCCAACGGCGGTGATCGCTCCAGCGAGGACCGTTTGCGGGAAATCATTCAGGCCTATAACGTCCTGAAGAAAGCCGGTTTCTGCTAAGCCTGCAAACTCCCTGCAGGCTGCTCCCCGAAACACCCCACTCGGACACGTCCGAGTCCGCGGAGGAATAATGACTGATTTGACGAAGGCTGCTCCGAGCGTGCCGGATACCGAAGTTTCTGTTCAAGAGGTTTTTGGTTTCAAGAGCGACCTGAAGGTCCCTGCCTTTTCAACCCCGTCCGACAATGTCCCGGACACCGACCCCGATTACCTGTTCGACAAGGCGACCACTCTGGCGATCCTTGCCGGTTTTGCGCACAATCGCCGCGTCATGGTCACCGGGTACCATGGTACAGGTAAGTCGACACACATCGAGCAAGTCGCAGCACGCCTCAATTGGCCATCGGTTCGCGTCAACCTTGACAGTCATATCTCCCGTATCGACCTGGTCGGTAAGGACGCTATCGTCTTGAAAGACGGCAAGCAGATCACGGAATTCCGTGATGGCATCCTGCCATGGGCCTATCAGAACAACGTCGCGCTGGTGTTCGATGAGTATGATGCCGGTCGTCCGGACGTGATGTTCGTGATCCAGCGCATTCTGGAATCCTCTGGTCGCCTGACCCTGCTCGATCAGTCACGCGTCTTGCGTCCACACCCGGCCTTCCGCCTGTTTGCCACCGCCAACACAGTCGGCCTCGGCGATACATCGGGGCTGTACCACGGCACCCAGCAGATCAACCAGGCACAGATGGACCGTTGGTCTATTGTCACCACGTTGAACTATCTGCCGCATGACAATGAAGTCGACATCGTCCTGTCCAAGGCAAAACACTTCAAGGATCAGGGCAATGAGGGCCGCGAGGCGGTCTCCAAGATGGTCCGTCTGGCCGACTTGACCCGGAACGCTTTCATTGGCGGCGATCTGTCGACTGTCATGAGCCCGCGTACCGTTATCACCTGGGCCGAGAATGCAGCGATCTTCAATGACATCGGCTTTGCTTTCCGCGTCACCTTCCTCAACAAGTGTGATGACATGGAACAGTCCCTGGTCGCTGAGTTCTATCAACGCTGCTTTGGCGAAGAGCTGCCTGAATCAGCCGTCAACATTGTCATGAGCTAATCTGGAAGGGTGTCCACCAACCCGGGCACCCGACCAAAACATGACAATCAGCAACCGTGACAAGCAACGAGGTTCAGACCTCATCGCATATCACGGCATGTTCCAGGGCAGGTGGCCTTGGATCTGATCCCATGGCCCGGCAAGTCTGATCTTGACCGGCGACGTTGTTAAACTGACGGGATCAACGAGTAAGAGGGTACACACATGGCAGGCCTTGGGGACAACAGCCGCCCGGGACAAAAAGCAGTTTCCACGGAACCGTTCAAACAGGCGGTCACGGGAACCATGCGCGCCATCTCTGGCGAACCGGAGATGGATGTCGTGTTCTCTGCCGACAGGCCTGGCCTGTCTGGCACAACTGCTCGTCTGCCTGATGTGTCGCGTAAGCCAACAGCCAGGGAACTGGCTGTCACCCGAGGTCTGGGAGATTCTCTCGCCCTGCGTCACGCCTGCCATGATGCCAAGATCCATGCCCGCCGCGCGCCCACCGGCCCGGAAGCCCGGGCAATTTTTGAAGCTGTCGAACAGGCCCGTTGCGATGCCGTCGGATCCCGCCGCATGGCTGGTGTGTCCGACAACATTTCCGCGATGCTGGATGACCGCTATCTGAAATCCAGCTCCGGCGAAATCACCAGCCGCGAGGAAGCTCCGCTTCAAGATGCCATCGCGCTTATGGTCCGCGAACGGCTGACCGGTCAAAAACCTCCCGCGAGCGCAACCAAGCTTGTCGACATGTGGCGCGGCTGGATCGAAGAGAAAGCCGCAGGCGATCTGGACCGCATGGGCGATCAGGTGGAAGACCAGGACGGCTTTGCCCAGCTTGTCCACGAACTGCTGACATCTCTGGATATGGGCGAGGAAATCGGTGATCAGGATCAGGACAACGATCCCGACAATGCCGAAGACGACGGCCAGAACGACGACGCAGAGACCGGTGACGAGGGCGACGAACAGACCGGAGAACAGGAATCCTCTCCCCAGGAAATGGAAATGTCCGGGGAAGAACAGGAAGCCGGTGAACAGGACGCCTCCGACAGCGACCTGGAGGATATGTCTGACGAGGACATGACCGACGAAGCTGACGACAGCCTCGATCAGGACCAGCGGGAGATGCCGTTCTCCAACCGTCCCCCCGCCTCCGACTACAAGGTTTTCACCACTGCCAATGACGAAACCATTACGGCAGAAGAACTTTGCGATTCAGCTGAATTGGACCGCCTGCGCGGTTTCCTCGACAAGCAGCTGACCAACATGCAGGGTGCTGTTGCCCGTCTTGCAAACCGTCTGCAACGCAAGCTGATGGCGCAGCAGAACCGCTCCTGGAGCTTTGATCTCGAAGAGGGCATTCTCGACACGGCGCGTCTCACCCGTGCGGTCACCGATCCGATGGCACCGCTCGCATTCAAACAGGAAAGCGATACCAACTTCCGCGACACCGTGGTGACTCTTCTGCTCGACAACTCGGGCTCCATGCGCGGGCGCCCGATCACAGTTGCCGCAACCTGTGCAGACATCCTGGCACGGACCCTGGAACGCTGCGGCGTCAAGGTCGAAATCCTCGGCTTCACCACCAAGGCCTGGAAAGGTGGGCAGTCCCGAGAGGCCTGGATGAAAGCTGAAAAACCGGCTGCACCCGGTCGCCTCAACGATTTGCGCCACATCATCTACAAGTCCGCTGATGCCCCATGGCGCCGCGCGCGCCGCAACCTTGGCCTGATGATGCGCGAAGGTCTGCTGAAAGAAAACATCGACGGCGAGGCGCTGACCTGGGCCCATGAGCGCCTGCTGGCACGTACCGAACAACGCCGAATTCTGATGATGATTTCGGATGGCGCGCCGGTCGACGACTGCACCTTGTCGGTCAATCCGGGCAACTACCTGGAGCGTCATCTGCGCTACGTCATCGAGGAAATCGAAAACCGGTCGCCGGTCGAACTGATTGCCATCGGCATCGGGCATGACGTCACCCGCTATTACAAGCGTGCCGTGACAATCGTTGATGCAGAAGAGCTCGCAGGCGCAATGACGGACCAGCTGGCGGATCTCTTTGACGATGAGGTTCCTGATGCAGGCGCAGGCCGTGGACGCCGCCGGGCGGGCGGACGCAGATAATGCGCGCAAAAGGATGACGCGCGATCGCCGCCGGCATGTCTGCTTCATGAGCAAAGCGCCGGTAAGGACGCTACTGTCCGCTGCCGCGCTGCTCGTCATTGGTTTTTGCATCTCTTCGCAGATCACACCTGCGGCTGCAGAATCGCCTGCGCCAAAGGCCAAACCGCTCAACGACGCGTTCTTTTATCCCGACTTTAAGACCCGGCGTATCACCCGCTTCAAAATTGGCGAAGATCGCAGACAGTTCGGTGCTCTCACCTACCTTGGCGGGTTTGAGATCCTCTCTTCAGATCGCAACATCGGCGGACTGTCCGGCGTTCTGAGCCTGGAAGGCGGCAAGCAGCTCTTGATGCTTACCGACAATGGCCGCTGGGTCTTTGCAGAACTGGACCAGACGCCAAACGGAACGCCCATTGGCCTGGAATCGGTCCGCTATGCCCAGCTTCGCAACGCCAAGGGCGAAACGCTGGACCAGAGCTGGGGTCACAATACAGAAGCGCTTGCAGTCCTGAACAATGCGATTTACGTGGCCGCAGAACGCGCCAATGCCATCTATGAGTTTCCCTGGCCGCTGAAGACAGGTCGCGACAGAATGCGCCGTCAGCTCAAGGTTTCAGACGGGATCAAGTCCCTACCCAAGAACACCGGCCTGGAAGGCCTTGCGGCAGGGCCTGAGGGCTCTTTGATGCAAGACACGCTACTGGCGGTCGCCGAACGCAGTCCGAAGGACAGCACCCTGTTACCGGCCTATTTGTTCAAGGGCGGTGCTGAGGCCCGCTTCGACATTCAGCGTAGCGACAACTATGACGCCACCGACGCGGCCTTCCTGCCGGGTGGTGATCTGTTGTTGTTGGAGCGAAGATTTAACCTGCGCGATCTGTTGGGTATGCGAATCCGCCGCTTCGCCGCAGCCAGCCTGCTTCCGGGCGCGGAACTGGTTGGCGAGGTTCTGCTGGACGCCGACTTCACCTACCAGATCGACAATATGGAAGGACTCGCCGTCCATCAGACCAACGACGGCAAGACCATCCTCACCGTCGTATCGGACAACAATCGCTCGATCCTGCAAAGGACGCTGCTTTTAAGATTTGAGCTTCACAACTGATCCAAAAGCTTCCAAAAACAGAAAACTCAAATCGGCATCACCTGTAATTGATAAAGATCTTCGCCATGACTGAAGCCAAAACAGAACCCGCCAAGAAAACTCTTTCCGGAAGCTGTCAGTGCGGCACAGTAACATTCGACATAAGCGGCACTTTTGATTGTTTCTTCCTGTGCCATTGTTCTCGCTGCCGGAAGGCGACAGGCTCGGCGCACGGAGCGAATTTATTCTCTTCAACGGCAAAAGGCGTCTGGAAGAGCGGTGCAGACAATATCAAGACGTATCAAATCCCCGGAACTCGGAATCAAAAGAACTTCTGCATGACCTGCGGCAGCGCCGTGCCCATCATCGCAGACGATGGCAACGTGATTGTTGTCCCGGCCGGTTCGCTGGACAATGACGTGGATATAAAGCCAACAGCACACATCTGCTGCGAAAGCCGTGCAAACTGGGATCAAGACCTGGAAACAATTCCAAGCCTCGACGGCCTTCCCGGTTAGCGAAAATGAACTTCAGTTGGGCGCCTTAGCCGCGGGCAACCAGTTGCTGATCTGATCCTCGGTCAGGTTGCCACCGCACAGGATGGTTCCGACCCGCCGTCCCTCAAGTCTGGCACTCAGTTTTAGAATACCAGCGAGGCCCGCCGCCCCGGCGGGTTCGACAATCCTACCCCAGCTGTCATACGCAAACCGCATCGCTTGCAGAATATCGGCATCCTCAACCAGCACAATCTCGTCAATCGTATCGCGCAGCCAGTCCAAAGCCTCTGGCACCGGAATGCGCACAGCAATTCCATCAGCTATGGTGTCGGCCTCTTCTGTCTCGATGACTTTCTGCTCCTGCCAGGACAAAGCCATGCAAGGCGCTCCTTTTGCGGCAACCGCAATGACTTGCGTCTGCGGCGCCATCGCTTTGATCGCGCAGCCGACGCCAGCCGCCAGAGCCCCGTTTCCAAGCGGCACGATCACCGCATCCAACGGACCCGCCTCTTCCAGCAGTTCGACAGCAATTGTGCCTGCACCTTCTGCGATTTCCTCCAGAGCGCCATCTTCGACAAAGGGGCAGTTTTGGGTCTTGGCATAATTTCTCGCTGCCTCCTTGGCAGCATCGAAATCATCGCCTTCCAGCCGCACCTCTGCCCCGAAAGAGCGCATGGCGGCGATCTTGACCGGACTGGCATTGACGCTCGAAAAGACAATCAACGGGCAGCCGGCGCGACTGGCATTATAAGCAAGACCTTGCCCGAAATTACCGGCAGAAGCGGTCACCAATTTCTGCCCCCCAGCAACGCCCCTGGCGAGGAAATAACTCGTTCCCCGTCCCTTGAAACTCTTGATAGGGTTGGTTGTTTCATCCTTTGCCGCAATGGACAGGCCATGCGCCTCAGCACGCAGCAAAGGACTGTTCAAAAACACCGGATCAACTCGCGACCGGGCATCTTCTATATTCTGGAAAGAAAGCGGTTCCTGTTTCATGACCACACATGATACGGATCATTTGAGCGGATAAACCGCGTTAGAAGATAAATCACGCGGAAATAGATCAATTTTGGTGAGAGAAACGCCGTGGATCAGATCGACTGTAAAATTCTCACATTCCTGCAGGAAGATGCGGACATTCCAGGAAAAGCGATTGCGGAGGCCGTCGGCCTTTCAACATCGGCAGTCGAACGACGAATCAGCAAACTGAAGCAGTCAGGCCTGATCGAGCGCATTGTTGCCATCGTAAACCCCAAGGCGGTCGACCGTACCCTGTCTGTCCTGGTGGAACTGGAAATAGAGAACGAATACCGCCACTCGCTGGAGCAATTTCAGCGTTGGATCAATCAGGCGCCTGAAGTGCAATCCTGCTGGTATGTGACGGGCGACATGGACTTCATCCTCCTCGTCGCAGTCCGCAATCTCGATGAGTACAACGCTTTCATCGACCGCCTTATGACTGATCAAAAAGAGTTGGTGCGAAAATACAAAAGTCTCATCTCCTTGAAGACCGTCAAGCATGGAATGACTCTGTCAGTCACCTATGATGAAAACTAGAAGACCCGGCACCGTCAACCCAAACCATCCTCGCTCGCAAATCGGGTGTTTCCTTCAGGCAAAGAACGTTAGGTTCGCTTGAAAGACGACAAGAGGAAAACCCACAATGCGGATGAATATTCAAGACTGGCTCCTGCTGGTCCTCCTATCCGTTATATGGGGCGGTGCTTTTTTCTTTGCTGCTGTGGCCGTCAAGGAACTGCCTCCATTGACAGTGGTCGGCTTGCGCACAGGCCTTGCGGCATTGTCGCTCATATTGGTCTTGAAGTGGCGCGGCGAATCCCTGCCATTTGAACGTCATTCGATACGGGCTTTTTTAACGATGGGACTGTTGAACAATATGGTCCCCTTCAGCCTGCTGTTCTGGGCGCAAACGATGATTCCCAGCGGTCTTGCATCAATCCTGAATGCGACCACACCAATCTTCTCGATCTTGCTGGCCCATATCTTTCTGACCGATGAACGTCTGGCTCCCAACAAGCTGATTGGCGTGCTGCTGGGCTTTATAGGTGTTGTGCTGCTGCTCGGTGGTGACATTGTCCGCGGTCAAACGTTGGCGCTACTGGGTATGCTCGCCTGTCTTGGTGCTGCGTTTTCCTACGGCATTGCCAGTGTTTATGGCCGCCGCTTCAAACAATTGGGCTACAAGCCGACACAAGTCGCCTTTGGCCAACTCACCGCTTCAACGCTTATGATGATCCCCATCAACTTGCTCATAGACAAACCCTGGCATCTGGCCCCGCCAAGCAACAGCACATGGGCAGCGATTTTGGCACTGGCCATCATCTCCACGGCTTTTGCATATATTCTATTTTTCCGTATCCTGGCCTCTGCCGGTGCCGTCAATGTGGCCCTGGTCACGCTCTTGATCCCGCTCAGCGCCATCTTGCTTGGAACACTCATCTTGGGCGAGACACTGCTTCCACGTCATTATGCCGGCATGAGCCTTATTGCCATCGGCCTTCTCGCCATCGACGGCAGAGTCTCATCATTGTTCAAACGACGCTAGAACGCCCTCAAAACGGACCGCAGGAACTTGACCAATCGGCAAACAAAAAAGGCGCTCCGAAGAACGCCTTTCTCATAATTCTACAAACAAGATCTTGTGCTTGTTACGCAGCCGAGTTGTTCGGCATCAGGCCTTGAACCGACAGCGCCACACGATAAGGCAGCAGCATTGCCAGTGAGACCAGAGCCTTCACTGCAAAATCACCCAACGCCCAGGAAATCCAGCGCGGCACCTCAAGTGCGAACGCACCAAAGAGGGGCGCGGCTTCAACTGCGAAATCATCGTGATAGCCGAGAGCACCAGAAGCCAATGCTGAAAATGCAAGGCCGAAAAACAGTACCGTATCCAGAACGGAGCCAAGCATTGAGGAAACAATCGGCGCTTTCCACCACTGTCCCTGACGCAACCGGTTAAACACGGTGACATCGAGCAACTGAGCCAGAAGGAACGCAGACCCTGAAGCAATCGCGATGCGCGGTGTTGCAAGCCAGACTGACAGGCCAACAGCCAGGAAGAACCCAACCAGGACCACAATACGGGCCGCCTTTGGACCAAAACGGCGGTTGGTCAAATCAGTCACCAGAAAAGCGGCCGGATAGGTAAAGGCACCCCAGGTCAGCAGATCGGCCAGATTCACACCGCCCAGCATCCCCTCGACAGGGAACTGGACAAGATAATTGGAGGCTACAACGACAGACGCCATCGCAATTACTGCGATGGCGAATGGAGCCACGGAAAACTTCCGGGAATCAGTCATTTAATCACCCTGATGGGTTAGTGTCAGTTAGGCAGCTGCGGCAGCCTGCTGGCGCTTGATGCTAACCTTGATCTGACGTGCCTTGACGGACAGAGTGTCGTCAGAAGCCTTCATGAGGTAAGCGTCGAGACCGCCACGGTGCTCAACAGAACGCAGCGCATGAGCGCTGACGCGAAGCTGGAAAGTTTCGCCAAGCGCTTCGCTCATCAGAGAAACCTTACACAGGTTTGGAAGGAAACGACGACGAGAGCGGTTGTTCGCGTGAGAAACGTTGTTACCCGTCATCACGTCTTTGCCGGAAAGTTCGCAACGGCGTGCCATGTTATCACCTTTACATTCGGGCCAGTCCCTTATCGGACCTGGCAATTACAACCGGAATGGAGCGGACACGACAGCCACGCTACGGCATCTCCGGCTTTTGTACGGAAAAGTTGGCTTGCTATACTGATCCTACGGCGTATCGTCAAGAGTTCAAAATACAAGGAATGCGATTCAGTGCATTTCATGGCAACAAATGCGTTCTGTTAACGTATGGGTTACCATAAACGCGAACAATCGCAATTCTCTGCCGCAAGTGATTTGCGCCGCCTGATTTGGATCCTGCAGACCAAGCCAGCGTTCGTAATAGCACCATATTCTTGTGTCAGGGAGTTTTCATTGCCTTTTACTCGAAAAAGGCAATGCGGAGGTTTTGACGTGCGAGCAATGAACAAACTTGGCCATCTGATCAAACTGCCGCTTCTGGCCGGAGCATTTCTGACGCTGCTTCCACTGGAAGCACCGGCCGAGGCAGCCAAGGCAAAGATCGGCGGTCTTTATAATATATCGATGGCCGGGTTCACCATTGGCCGCGGCTCGCTGTCCCTCGTCTATCAGGGCAACGCCTATTCCGCCAAGGTCACCATCGCACCTGCCGGCATCGGCACCTTGTTCACAACCGGCAAGGGCGGCGCGGAAGCGTCCGGCTGGCTGGTGGGCTCAAAGGTCGTCCCTTCTCGCTATCGCATGGCCTCCCAGGCTGCCAACCGTGATTTCTTCGTCGCATTGAGCCAAGGCTCCGGCCACATCCGCTCCGCAGACGTTTCACCCCAATTCAAACCGAACCCGGAACGCATCAAGGTCACCAAGCGCCATCGCTCAAATGCCGTTGACCCTCTCAGTGCTGCACTCGTACCAGTTCGCTCGGCCAAAAACGCTCTGGGCCCTGAGGCCTGCAAGCGCACCTTGCCGATTTTTGACGGCTGGACGCGCTTCGATATCAAGCTCAGCTACAAGGGCCTGCAGGAAGTCACAGGCGCCGGCTATGAGGGCATGGTCGTTGTGTGCAAGGCCAAATGGGTTCCCGTTGCTGGACACCGTCCATCCAAGGAGTCGGTGAAATACATGGCCAACGCGCCAATGGAGGCCTGGTTCGCACCGATGGGACGCGACAACGTTCTGATACCGTATCGCATGTCTATCCAGACCAAGACCGGCCGCCTTCTGATTTCCGCCACCAAGCTCAACATCAATGGCAAAAGCCAGGACAACGCTGCCAGATAGGCATCATCCTGTCGGTCGGAAGGCATCAATGAAGCTTCAGATAAGCACATGGGGAGAGCGGTGAAATCGCCCTCCGGTCTTGCCTCCGCCGTATTCTCTTGATAGAGCCCTTTTGAGTGAAGCACTTGCCGTCTTGATACAGACAGGCACGTCCATACCATATTCGGCTGTAGCGCTTTCCATATTCAGCGCACACTGTCAGGTCGTCCCGGGTAATAGAGTACATGCACAGCTATTTGGAATTCGAGAAACCAGTCGCCGACATTGAAGGCAAAATTCAGGAACTTCGCGCTCTTGCAGCCGAAGGCGAAACCGTCAATCTACAAGACGAGATCGGGCGCCTGAACGAAAAGTCTCAACAGACACTCAGCGACATCTATTCCAAGCTCACCCCTTGGCAGAAGACACTCGTCGCCCGCCACCCGGACCGTCCGCACGCCCTGGATTACATTCAGGGCCTGATCGAAGATTTCACACCGCTGGCCGGCGACCGTAATTTTGCCGAAGACCACGCGCTGATCGCAGGCATTGGACGCTTCCGCGGACAGTCTGTTGCTATCCTGGCGCAGGAAAAAGGCAATGACACCCAGTCCCGCCTGAAGCACAATTTCGGCATGGCGCGTCCCGAGGGATACCGCAAGGCCGTCCGCATCATGGACATGGCAGAGCGGTTCTCTATTCCTGTTGTTTCCTTTGTTGACACCGCTGGAGCTTACCCAGGTGTTGGCGCAGAAGAGCGCGGCCAGGCAGAAGCCATTGCCCGTTCCACCGACAAGGGTCTTGGCCTTGGCGTACCTTCCATTTCATTGGTGATCGGCGAAGGCGGCTCCGGCGGAGCGATTGCCATTGCGACCGCAAGCCGGGTCCTGATGCTCGAACATGCGATCTATTCTGTGATTTCACCGGAAGGGGCTGCTTCGATTCTGTGGCGCGACAGCGCACGCGCTCAAGACGCAGCCACCAACATGAAGATCACTGCAGAAGACCTTCTGTCCATGAACGTCATCGACGGCATCATCAAGGAGCCAGTCGGCGGCGGACATCGCGGCAAGGAAGTTGTTATTGACCGTGCGGGCAATGCAATCGAATCCGCCTTGAACGAAATGGCAGACATGACACCGGCCGAGATCCGCAAGCAACGCCGCGACAAATTCATGGCGATCGGCCGTACGCTGTCCTGATCCTGTCCATAATTTGACCTGGCCTCTCCGGCAAACCATCGAAACCGACCGTTCCCAGGTCAAGAAAAGCATGCCCAAAAGCGGGATGTGCTTCTATGGCGGCTGGCCGGTGAACGGTCAGAACGATCTGCGTGCCCAGCTCATCGGACTTCAAAAAATCGACGGAGCGAGCATTGTCATCAGCCGAGAAGCTGGCAGAGCAGCTTGACGGTTCGCTCAGACCGTTCTTGGCAAAACGTTTCAGATGGCTGCGGAAGACGTCCGATAACGCGCCTGATCTGCTGATCGCCAATCAACAGATCAAGATAAAGCGCCACGGCCTCACCTGTGTGCTCGAAGGTAATTGCGCCTTCATCTCGGGCGCGCAAGAACATCTTTTCCAAAAGCGGGAATACAGCCTCACGCCCCTCCTTTGACAAGGTTGCGCCCAATTCACCACTGATGTCCGCTGCCGCCGCCCGGTTCAGCGCAATGGCCCTGTCGCCAGTGAGCAGAGCCAGCAGTTTCGGTCCAAGCGTGCTCAAGATGGACAGCGCGTCGTGATCAGACTCCAATTCGGCTTCCAGATGTTCCCTCACCTCTTCTGCATTGCGCCTGACGAGAGCCTGAAACAAACCCAGCTTGTCGCCATACCAGTTGTAGAGCGTCTCGTTCGATGCCTGCGCCTGTTTTGCAATGCCCTGCATAGACGCACCGCCAAAGCTCTTGGCCTCCAGCACCTCATAGGCTGCGTCTTCTATCTGCTGTTGGCGCAGCAGTTTTCTTTCTTCGCGCATTCTTTACTCCAAGATCTTGACAGAAACCGTAACAAAGATTACGGATAATCGCAACCGTAACATTGATTACGCTTTTGGAGACGGAAGATGACCCAAAACGAACGCCAGACTCTTGCCGCGCTGAGCACATTAATTCTGCTGCAACTCATCATGCTGTCGTCGCTCTATGCCGGCATCAGTCCGCATCCACCCGCGGCAACACCCTTCTTTGGGATTGCACCATTTGTTGGGGGTTCAGTGGCCATCGCCGTGGCGGCGATCATTGTAAAGCCGCTCGCATCCAAATGTGGCCACAGCCTGAGCATTCTGGCCGCACTGACGACGCTGGTGTCCTTCGGACCGCAAAAGTACCTTGACGCACAGTTTGCGCTGATCTGGCCCGCTGTGATCCTCGGCCAATGCGCAGCCCTGGTGATCTTTGTGCATGTTGTTAATGCCGCACGTCAAAAGGGTGAAACAGATCAAGTCGCAAAAGCTTGTGGAGGGTTGGTCTGATGCCACGCTTTCTCATGCCGATGTCGATGCTCTCCCTCTTGAGCATCGGTGCTGTTTTCGGGTTTTTCTATGCTTGGGTCTGTTCGACCATGTGGGGCCTTGATGCGGCTGACCCTCGTGTTGCGATCAGTGCAATGCAAGCGATGAATGCCTCTGTCCGAAACGCTGTTTTCTTCCCGGCGTTCTTTCTCACACCGGTCTTTCTGGCCATAACCGCGTTTATAGCGAACCGACAACGCAGGGCGAGATCAGCCGTTCTCTTCGCTGCTGCGGCGGCGGTATATTTCACCGGGGCACTAATGGTCACCGCCATTGTCAACGTGCCAATGAATGAAGCACTTGCACTGGTGATCGTGCCGGCAGACAGCGCCGCTGCAGCCGACCTATGGCGGGATTACTCGGCGCCGTGGCAATTTTGGAATACTATCAGAACCTTTGTTAGCGGGTGCGCACTGCTACTAACAGGCCTCGCCATCTATTTCCTGAGGCCGGAGACAACTTGATCGAGTTTCCCTTTCCAACAATGATCCGGGTCCTCGCCGGCACGCCCGTGTAGACAACACTCAGGCGCATCGGGAGGCGCACTCTCCTGGTCACCAAGCCAAGCAAAATTTAACCAAGGGAAGGCCTTGGCCTTGCCTTCTTGCATCACCAACTTGTCATGTGACTTTGTCCTGAAAATCCGCCAAACGCTTGCCAGCACCACCAAGTCCTGACAGCTTAAAGGAAGTTGGTAACAAGTGGTCAACCATAACCGGTTAGGTTTTGACCATTCTGCAGCCGCATTCTTGCACTAAGATCGCCTGCACCGCGTAGATACAACGAGTACGAGGCTCCGATGGCCCGCCTGTCACATGTAGAAACTTCAAAAGCCCACCAACGTGTTGCCCACTCTAGTCGGCCGTTGCGAGTGCTTTCTGCGGTGATGCTAGCAGGACTTGTTGTCGCCGGGTGCCAGGGCGATGAATACGGCTATGGCCCCAAGGCCGAGCGTCCGGTTTCCTCGCAAATCAAGCAATCAATGAAAGCGATGGACATGTCGGCGACATCGCCGATCATGGTGCGTATCTTCAAGGAAGAAAACGAGCTCGAAGTCTGGAAGCAAAAGCGCAACGGCAAATACGCGCTGCTGGAAACTTTCGAGATCTGCAAATGGTCCGGCAAGGTTGGCCCGAAATTCAAGGAAGGCGACCGCCAGGCTCCGGAAGGCTACTACGAGATCACTCCGGGCCTGATGAACCCGCGCTCCAACTATCATCTGGCATTCAACCTCGGATACCCGAACCAATACGACCGTTCGCACGGCCGCACCGGATCGCATCTGATGGTTCACGGCGCCTGCTCGTCACGCGGCTGCTATGCCATGACAGACCAACAGGTCCAGGACATCTATGCGCTCGCACGCGACAGCTTTAAAGGCGGTCAGCGCTCCTTCCAGGTGCAAGCCTATCCTTTCCACCTGACGCCGGAAAATCTCGCAAGGCATCGGGACAGCGAGCATATGGAATTCTGGCAGATGCTGAAGGTTGGCTACGATCACTTCGAGCTGACGAACATGCCGCCGAAAGTAGATGTGTGCGAAAAGAAGTATGTCTTCAACGCACAGACCTTGAAGCCGAACGCCCGTTTCCGCGCATCAGCAACCTGTCCCGAGTATCAGATCACCCCGATGCTGGAAAACGCCGTCCTTGCCAAACAGACCAAGGACCAGGCGGAATTCGAGACGATTGTTGCCAAGCTCGAGGCGAAAGAAGAACGCGAGAAGCGTTGGGCTAAAACCGAAAGCTCAATCGCATCATTCGTCAAAGGCGGCCAACCAGCTGTCGATGAACTCGCCGGCGACGACGCACAGACCAGTGAGGTTGCCCTGTCACGGGCAAAACCTGAGACCGGCAGCGAAATCGGCTATACGAAAAAGCAGTCCGCTGGAAGTTTCCTGAAAAAATGGCTGCCGTTCGGCACCAACAAGGAAGAAGCAAAAGCAGCCTCAGAGTCTGTTTCAGCCATCGACATCACACCCGCCGAAAAGCCTTAAAGACCAACAGGACTTGGTGACACCCGGCGGCGTGCTTCCATGACACGGCGGGTTGAGACCATTGCCATCGGCTGCGCGATGGAATCCTGTTCTTGCGGCAGCAGCAGTTCATCTGCGCCTTGCTTGACACTCCGGGCCACCACTTCAAAGGTTGAAGCCGCGCTGCGCATCAGCGCATCTTCGTCCGAGCGTCCCGCCAGTATGTTCGACAACAACAACCCTGAGATCAGATCCCCGGTGCCGTTTGGAGGCTTCGGCATGCTTTGGTGCTCTGCGGCCAATGCTGCCTTTTGCGTGACCAGCAGATTGGAAATGGAGTTCCGGCGCATGGCAGGAGATGACGTCACCAGAACGCGGTCGCTGCCCAACTGGCGCGCGGCGTTCAGCGCTTGCGTTTCCGTCTCCACCTGCTGGTCTGTCAGCCATCCAAGCTCGAAGCGGTTCGGCGTGACAATATCGGCCAGCGGAACAAGCTCATCGCGCACGGCTTCGGCAGTCGGTTCCGGAATGTAGAGCCCACCATGATCTTCACTGAAATGATCGCCCATGACAGGGTCACACAGATAAAGCGCTTCGGGTGACGCCGTTTTGACGGCCTTGACCAGTTTGGCAATCGCGGCTGCCTGTTCGGGTCCACCGAGATAACCGGTGATAACGCCGCGGATTTCACCCAGCTTTTCAGAACCCGCAAGGTCATCGATCAGCGCAGCAAAGTCAGACACAGGCGGCACAATACGCGTCGCCTTGCCATGTCCCGGATGCCATGGCAGCAAGATCGTCGGGACAAACCAGACATTGTGGCCAAGCCGCTCCAGAGCAAACAGCAATCCCCGGCCACTGATCCCGCCTCGGACCACCTGGGAGGTCACAACCAAAATAGTTGGTGCGGAAGCAGACGGCTTTTCAGGGACGTGTGCCATTGGCTGCGTATCAGTCATTTAAGAGGGATCCTCAGGCGTCTTCGCTCACCGAAGTGGAAGCAGTACCGTAGCGCTTTTCGATATAGTCGAAAACCATTTGCTTGAACTCGTCGGCGATACCTTCACCGCGCAGCGTCGTCACCTTTTCGCCGTCGACGAAGACTGGTGCAGATGGTGTCTCACCTGTACCTGGCAACGAAATGCCAATGTCGGCATGTTTGGATTCGCCCGGACCATTCACGATGCAGCCCATGACAGCAACATTCAGGCTTTCAACGCCAGGGTATTGCTCACGCCAGCTCGGCATGGATGTGCGGATGTGATCCTGAATGTCGCTTGCCAGCTCCTGGAAGACAGTGGACGTCGTGCGACCACATCCCGGGCATGCCGCAACAACCGGCACGAAGGCCCGGAAGCCCATGACCTGCAACAGCTCCTGCGCGACCTGCACTTCGCGGGTACGGTCACCGCCAGGCTCGGGCGTCAAAGACACGCGGATCGTATCGCCGATGCCTTGCTGCAAAAGAATGCCCATCGAAGCTGCCGAGGACACAATGCCTTTTGTGCCCATGCCCGCCTCGGTCAAGCCGAGATGCAGGGCGTAGTCACAGCGTTGTGCCAGATCAGCATAAACAGCAATCAGGTCCTGAACCTGCGAGACTTTCGCAGACAGGATGATCTTGTCGCGGCTCATGCCAAGACCTTCAGCGCGCTCAGCCGAAAGCAGACCGGACTGGATAATCGCTTCACGCATCACAGCTTGAGCCGACACCGGCGCCTTGCTGACAGCATTTTCGTCCATCAGCTTTGTCAGGAGCTCCTGATCCAGCGATCCCCAGTTCACACCAATTCGCACAGCCTTGTCGTGCTTCATCGCGATTTCGATAATCTGGGAAAACTGCGTGTCACGCTTGGCCTTGAAGCCGACATTGCCCGGATTGATCCGGTATTTGTCCAACGCCGCCGCACAGTCAGGATAATCATTCAAGAGCTTGTGGCCGATGTAGTGGAAGTCTCCCACCAGCGGCACATCGATGCCAATCCGGTCCAGCCGTTCCCGGATGTGCGCCACCTGGGCAGCAGCTTCCGGGCGGTCGACGGTGATCCGCACGAGTTCAGAACCCGCGCGAGCTAAAGCTGCAACCTGTGCAACCGTCGCATCGGCGTCGGCCGTATCGGTGTTGGTCATTGACTGCACAACCACCGGCGCATCACCGCCCACGACAACATTGCCGACCTTCACAGGTACGGAACGACGGCGGGGGAGTTGCTTGGCAAAGTTATCGATCATCAGGACAGACCATTTCACTACGACAAGCCGCGATCATGTCGCGGGCTTCGCTGTTATGTAAGGCCTGATTAGTGCCCTGCAAGCAAAAGGGCAATGGTGGTTGTGAAATATCATTTCCAAATGCGCATCACAAACGCTTTTCACATCGACCTAAGCCAGATCAAACCACGCTGATAATCGCCTTGATGACGGTGTCCCGATCCTGCGACCACAAAGGCAAATCCTGCGCCGCCCGTTCAAGGGTCGTCTCGTGGGTCTTGATCTGATCCGTATCGATCTTGCCGCTGCGAATGGCTTCAATCACGAATTCAAAATCCGCATTCAGAGCGTTGCGCGATGAGATCAGGGTCGTCTCGCGCTTGTGGAACTCGGGATCGGCAAACACCAGATCCTCTTTCACGACACTCACAAGCGTGTAGGTCCCGCCATTGGCGACATAGGACAGACCGCCATTCATCGCCTTGATGTTTCCGGTCGCGTCAAACACATGAGTGGCGCTCGATGTCAGGCTGTCAGGCTCCGCCGACAGGATGTTCAACGTCTCAAAGCCAAAACGATCACGCACCATCTTCAGCTTTTCATCTGACACATCCGCAATGGTCACCGCGGCTCCGTCAATACGGGCAAACAGCGCCGTTGCAAGGCCGATTGGGCCGGCACCGACAACAAGGGTCGGAGCGTCCTTCAAGACACGTGTACGTGCGACAGCATGGCGCCCGATCGCCAGAAATTCCACCATAGCCGCCTGATCAGCGCTCAGGCCATCTGCTGCAATCAAATTGCTGGCCGGAACAGCAATACGTTCGACCATCGCCCCGTCACGGTGCACACCAAGAACCTGAATCGCCTCGCAGCAATTGGGCTTGGAGAGCTTGCAGGCGTGACACGTTCCGCAGGCAAGGTATGGGTTCAGGATCACCAGATCGCCTTGCGACAACCGGCCATCCGAATACCCTGCACCCACACGGGCAGAAACCTCATGTCCCATAATCCGAGGATAGGCCAGATAGGGCTGGTTGCCGGTGTAAATATGGTAGTCGGTACCGCAAATGCCCACACGCTGCACATCAAGCGGGACCCAACCCTCTGGCACAACCATTTCAGCAACATCATCAAAGCTCAGTTGCTCTGGTGCGTGACAGACCAAACCCTTCATTTCAAAGGCTCCCGTTGAGGACGGATCAATTTCCGCGATAAAGGACTTCTGGAAGATACAGCGTCAGTTCCGGCACATAAGTCAGAAGCAGCAGAACGACAACCAACGGCACCACGAATGGCAAGGTTGCTCGCACGCATTGCTCGAACGGCACCTGAGAGACCTTCGACAGGACAAACAGCACCATCCCGACCGGCGGTGTGAGAAGACCAATCATCAGGTTCAGGATAACGATGACGCCCAGATGGACCGGATCAACACCGATCTGAGTGGCAATCGGCAACAGCACCGGCACCAGGATCGAGATCGCCGCAATCGTTTCCATGAACAAGCCGATCACCAGAACAACCAGCATGATCAAAAGCAGAATGATGTACTTGTTGTCGGTCAGGCCCAGCAGAAGATCGGCAAACTGCGCCGCCGCCTGGTTGGCCGTCAGGATCCAGGCGAAGACCGTCGCCGTTCCCACAATCATCATCACGGAGGCCGTCGTTTCGATGGTTTCCATCGACACCCGCACGAATGAACGCAGATCCAGTGTGCGGTAGACGATAACACCAAGCAGGAGGGCGTAAGCCGCGGCACAAACGGCCGCTTCGGTCGGCGTGAAGGCACCGGAGACAATACCGCCAACGATGATCGCAGGCGTCATCAATGGCAGGAAGGCGGAACCAAAGGAGCGACCAATGTTGCTGACGCTGAAGTTGGCATCACGCGGATAGTTCCGGCGCACGGAATACCACCAGACCATCAACATCAGCGAGGCTGCCATCAACAGGCCCGGGATGATCCCGGCGACAAACAATTCGCCAATCGAAACGGACGCCATCACACCGTAAATCACCAACGGCAGGGACGGCGGAATGATCGGACCGATCGTGGAAGATGCAGCTGTCACACCGACAGAGAAATCATCATCATAACCGGCTTCGCGCATTGCCTTGATTTCGATGGCGCCAAGACCACCGGCATCAGCAACGGCTGCTCCGGACATTCCGGCAAAAATGATACTGGCGCCGACATTCACATGTCCAAGGCCACCAGGCATCCAGCCCACGAGGGAACGGGCGAAGCCGAAGATCCGGCTCGTAATGCCGGACACATTCATCAAGGCACCGGCAAGAATGAAGAACGGGATCGCCAGCAGAGGAAAGCTGTTCATGCCGTTGATCATGTTGTGCATCAACAAGACCGGAGGCATGCCTTCAATCAGGATGTAGCCAATGGATGAAAGACCGAGGGCGAAAGCAATCGGCACCCGCAAAAGCATGAGCGCAAAAAGCGAGGCAAACAATACAATAAGTGTCATCGTTTATCCGACTGAAGCGACTTGATAGTCTGGTAGAAGGCAACCGCAACAAGAACAACAAGAGCGGCAAGCACGACAGAGTAGAGATAGTATTTGGGGAACGGCAACGAGACCATGCGCTGATAAATGGTCTTCTGCGTCAGGCCCCACAAAGACCAGGTACAAAACCCGAGAAAGAACGTTGAAGCGGCAAGCGCGAAGGTTTTCAACGCAGGCAAGAAACGTCCAGCGAAGCCATCAACGAATTCAAGGCTGATGTGAGACTGGATCAGCTGGCACTTGATCGCGCCGACAAAGGTCAGGGCAATCAGGAGATAACGTGCGGCTTCCTCCGTCCAGGAGACCGAGTCGTTCAACACATAGCGCGTGAAGAACTGCAGGAACACGATCCCAAACAAGCCCAAAAAGATCGCCAGAACCGGAACATCATACCATTTGAATGGCACCCGGGCCATCGCAGCACGGTCCAGGGCTTCCTGCTCGGCAATAATCTCGTCAATACGGTCATGACCGGTCATCATATTCTCCCAAGGCAACAAAGTCGCCTGGCCTTTCGGTCAGGCGACTTCGTCATTGCAAAAGTTCTATCAGTCTTCGATAGCCTGCAGTCGTTCGTAGACTGAAGGTTCCCAAGGCATGTCAGAACTCGTCAGGGAGGGGGCGACCATTTCAATGAATGGTCCACGGTCAACTTCGTTGACGGCTACGCCCTGTTCACGGAACCAGCCTGCCAACTCGTTTTCCGACTTGTTGATCGCGTCAGAAGCCGAAGCCGCTGCCTCGATCAAGACCTTGTCCAGCTTGTCAGCATCGTCACCAAGCTTGGCAACAGTTGCGGGAGAGACCAGAAGGGCAAGGGAGTTGATGATGTGACCAGTCAGGTTGATGTTTGACTGCACTTCATAAAACTTCTTGAACTGAATGGTTGGAAGCGGGTTTTCCTGCGCGTCCACAACACCTTGCTGAAGCGCAAGATACACTTCGGAAAATGCCATAGGGGTCGGGTTCGCACCGGTCACCTTCGGGAACAGCTGGTAAGCTGGAGCGTTAGGGGTCCGGATTTTCAAACCCTTCATGTCAGAAGGCTTGAGGATCGGCTTGTTGGCGGTCACGTGACGCGCACCGTAGTAAGTCAGCGCAGCAACATGGTTGCCAGTCACATCGGTGTAGCCCTGAGACAATTCCTTGAACAGGTCAGAAGCTGCATAGGACTTCCAATGCTCATAGCCACGTAGTGTGAACGGAAAGTCAGAGATCGCGATTGGCGGATAGCTTTGCGCCATAAACGCAGGACCGGTGTAGATAATATCCACTGTGCCCAGAACGAGAGATTCGTTCAAAGCAGTCTCGTTTCCAAGCTGAGAAGCTGGGAAAACCTGGATTTCATAACGGCCGTCGGTCATCTGTTTGAAGTCTTCAGCAGCCTTCAAAGCAGCCTGATGGTAGGGTGTCGAACTTTCATAAACGTGCCCGAACTTGAGCACTTCTTGAGCGTTCGCGAGCGTCGTCATGCCAGCGCCAGCAATCAAGGCAGCAGCGCACACAACACCCTTTGTGATCATTTTGATGGTCATAAATATTCCTCCCAAGCGCATTTTCAAATGCGTCTTTAACCGATAAAAGTCAAAGCAAGGTACCGTCAACTGTCTTTAATCCTTTAAAAGACGACATAAGGACACCTCGCCATGGCGCGATCAGATAGATTGTTCAAAAATGCCTTCAATCAGGCGCTGGATCGTGTCGCGCTCAATGAGACGATAGAGAGCATTTCCGCGCTTGCACAGCGTCTCAACGTCAGTCGCAACACGGCAAGACGTATCCTGTTCGAGCTAGAGGACAGGTCACTCGTGAGACGAGAAGGGGCAGGATGGCGCACGCAAAAGGTGCCAAAAAGGACCGACTATTTTCCAGTCAAGGAAACGCAGTCTGTGGAGGAAACGCTGGAAGCAGCCTTCATGGAGTGGCTTGCAAAGGAAGATGTGCATCCCGGAACCCGCATCAGTGAAGCCTCCATTGCCCGCCGGCTGGGCGCGTCCAACTCGTCCGTGCGCGAGCTTTTGATCCGGCTGTCGCGCTTCGGTTTTCTGCGCAAGGAACCCCAGCGCAGCTGGGTACTGGAGGGCTTCACCAAGGAATACGCAGCCGAAATGCATGAGGTGCGCCAACTGTTTGAGATCCGCGCCGTTGAAAAATTGACGGACCTGCCCGATGACAACCAGTTTTGGCCCCGTATCGTGCAAATGCTCAAGGAGCATGAGCTTTTTCTGGAAGGCTACGAAGACCACTACGTGGACTTTCCCAAACTGGATTCCAGCTTCCACCGGCTGCTGAACAACTCCTCCCACAATCGCTTTATCGAGAGTTTTCAGGACGCCATCACGCTGATCTTTCACTATCACTATCGCTGGAACAAGACAGAGGAAAAGCAGCGCAACAAGATTGCCGCGCTTGAGCATATCGAGATCATCGAGGCCATTTTGGACAGGCAGCCGGAGAAAGCCAAACAGGCTTTGATCCGCCACCTGAACACAGCCGAAATTACATTCCTGAATTCGATCGAATGGTAGCTCTCCCCTTCGAGCCTTCCGCAAAGGCTGATTTCTGCCGCATTGCGAAAAGTTAAGTTGCGATCTCTCCGGAAAATGTGAAAGGTGAAGACCTCTGGATTGAAGGGAGAGCCCAAATGATCGCCAAGAAGACAGCCGTTATAACCGGATCCACATCTGGAATTGGCCTCGGTTATGCACGCGCCTTTGCCGAACAAGGTGCGAATATTGTCATCAACGGTCTCGGAGACGCCGACGAAATCGAAGCCACTCGCGCCGCCATTGAAAAAGACTTCGGCGTCCGCTGCACCTATTCCGGCGCCAACATGCTCAAGCCGGATGAAATCGCACAGATGATCGAGGAAGCCGGCGACACCTTTGGCTCTGTCGACATCCTGATCAACAATGCCGGCATTCAATACGTCTCGCCCGTCGATGAGTTCCCGATTGAAAAGTGGGATGCGATCATCGGCAT
>JABXHV010000054.1 GCA_013373445.1 Paracoccaceae bacterium
AGAAATGGAGCAAAAAGCAGCAGATATGGCTTGCTCGCTAGATAACCCGGATGCTTGTGAGGCATGCGGTAGTTAGTATGTATGGGGTTGATTACTGCTAACCTAGAACCCTGACGGTCCACGTCAGGGTTTTTTTATGCTTATTCTATTTGATACCTGACATGAATAAGAAATGGTTATGGAGGATAGGATGCCTCGCAAACTCAACATGGATTAATAGGCGATGTCTTCGTTTTAACTTTTAAGACAGCACTAAGGACAAGTTGAGTAATAAATATAATCTCATACTTCTTTTCTGCATTTGGGAGGGTGGGGATCCAACATCAGCGTGCACATCGAATGACCAAGAAAAGGTTATTAGGAAACACTACTTCGATGTGTTTGATGTTGGTGCACTTTCTTTTGTTACTTTTCTTTGGGCAAACAAAGAAAAGTTAATCATGCATATCGATTCCATTAAACACCTCAAGACTAGAGATGTATTCATACTGAGTTTTTACTGCTCAATAGGTTTGAGTCTAATTGGGTTTCTTTTAATACTCTTTGCTCAAATATTAGGAGTACCAATGGTTTTCAATGGGGTTAAATACTCAGGGCTTTTGGGAGTGCTATATTCATTTTTGATTATTCCAATTTGGATAATTTGTTTTACAGTGGCGTTCGGTTTTTACTTGTCCCTTGGCTGGAAGCTAGCAAGGGTGATTTTGCCGGTTTTTGGCTTTTGGCCAAAGAATGACGCCTAAGACTAGTCTTTGATTTCTACCGAACAATTAGCCTTCCGGTCTTTATCAATTCTCTATCTATAGAGAAAATTCTGTACAAGTACATGCCTGAGCTCAAACCCTCTATTGTAAAAGAGTCTGCTTCAAGATTGATTTGTACTACCTGGAGTAAGGCACCTTGTGAATCCAATAGATGTAGATAAGCAGCATTGAGGTTGTCATTAAGGATATTCAGATCGTCTCCATTGCTAATGGGATTGGGAAAGAGCTGTATATCGTTCTCTAGAATAACTGCCAGCTCCAGCGTGTCGGTCACCACTTCAGTTAAGCCATCAATTTCATCGATTAGATTAATTTTTGTTCTGTACTGATAATAACCTGATCTGGTGTTGAAATCCTCCTCGCTCAGGTTCAAAGACGAAGGCAAATTAGTGGTACTCAATGCTCTGAATTGCTCATTTTCTATCTTTTCAAAACTCACAGATTGAATGTTGAAACTGCCGGTAAGCTCCACATTCAGCTGAACGGTTTCCTGATTCACAGAAGCGGTGAAGGTCTTGAAAAAACAGCCGATGCCATCGGTGGAGAAATCATAGATCTGAGCCGGCTGAGACTGATGTCCGGCCACTTCAGCTACAATAGAAACTTTGTCATAGACAAAGTCAGCCTGACCTCTTTGAATAATAGCGAAGGTATCAGCCGTAGATATCAAAGGCGTTAAAAAGCCATCTGATCCCGGTATTTGTAGCAGGTATTCCACGTTGGTCAGATTGATAGGGTTCCAACTAAGCAGAAATTCATCTCCACATAAATACAGCTTCTCAGCAGTGATTGCTTGTGTTATCAGGAATTCATCGGATAGGAATTCATCAGTTCCAAAAACTGCTTTCAATTGGGCTATGCCTTCCACTGAAGGCCAGTCCAGATTCATGCGATTAGATTGATTGGTTTCTCCCAATAGCTGCCAATCACCACCGTTCATTCTTAGGAAAACAGCACCGATGTTGTCATGGCTGTTTTGAAACCTAGTCCATCCATTGCTATTGGAAAGCTGCGGATCGTTGGCCGTTGGATAGGTCCATTCAAAGGAGTTGATAGGTTCGAACCAATAGCTTATATAGAAGTCTTGATCAGCTGTAAGTTCTTGTCCACTTACCTCAATGGTCATAGAGTTGGTACTTACCGGAAAGGTAACCAGTTCAATGTTGTTCAGTGTATCAACCTTTCTTTCGGCTATCTGATTTAGCATTTGGCTAGATGGAGTTGGATCAAGAACCCAAGGCAGCCATTCATTACCATTGTGGGTCACTTTGAGGTTTAGGTTATTTTTGAGTGCTTTGGAATCTTCTGCTTGAGCGGCTGGATCGTTCCAAACCAAAGCCATTCTTACTGACTTGGTATTGGCAGGAATAGATATGGTTTGTGAAAAGCTTTGGGCGTTTATGATTGAACCTTCAATGACTTGATTGTTTTCAATGATCTCCAGACTCTTTTTAGCGTTCAGGTTTCCGAAACCAGAGCTGTAGCTCACTACGGACTTGCCAACAGTGTCTGCTCCGGCTATTAATACTGATTTCAGCTGAGCAGATTGAATCCGTTCCTGGTACCAATTCTGATAAGCTTGGGACAGCAAAATGGAAGTACCGGAAGCCAAGGCTGCTGCATCTGAAGTGCCTCCATCACCGTAAGCCACTAGTTCAGGCTTTATTCTTCCATCGGCTGCTGGGCCTTTAGAACTTCTGATGTCTACCTTCATGTTAGCATCAACAGCTCCAACTGTTAATACATTTTTAGCCATTTTGAAGCCTCCGGTAAGATTTGAGAATGGGCCTAGGTTGGAATATTCACCACTTTCAGGAGTCACGAAGCCAGAGTTCCCTGCTGAAAATATATGGAGTAGAGTTTCATTCTGATGGCTTTGCTCATCATAGGCTTCAGCCAGCAGGTCATATACATTGGTTATTTCAAGTCCGTAGGAATGGTTTTGAATAAAGGCAGAGCTGTTATTAAAGAAGGAAATATTATCGGGCAGAGTGTTTAGAAAGGAGCTGGAAGTTAGCATAGCTTGAAAAGCCGCTCCTTTGCTTAATAAAGAGGTATTTCCCGCACCTGCGGCAATGCTGGCCATAGAGGTTGCATGGCTGTCTATTATGTTGTCCTTCAGCTCAGAAGTTAGAAATCTAGAATAGAGATCGACATCTAACGTATCGAATAAGCGTTCCTTAATGGCTAGGGTTTCAAGTTCTCCAGTGAGTGTCGGTTTATAGGCATGAAGCCAGTTGATTTGATTGACCGACAAATTATGAGAAAGGGTATTGCTTTCAGTTTTCGGGGCGCCTATTAAATATTGAGCGGTTAAATATTCTCCAGACTCCAGAAGTAATGCCATATTTTCTTTAGTAGTCTGAATCTCCGTGAACAAAGGCTGGCCATCTGGCCCTATCTTTTTTACAACCCATCTTTCAGCTTGGTAGGAAACATCTCTTAATTCTTCAGGACCGGGTAGGTTGACATTCTTTTTTTTTGACCAAAAAATATGTGGCTTAGAAGGGTTTATCTCAGTTTGCTGTGCGCAAATAGGAGCCGTCAAAATGACTGCCAAGAGCAGGGTTAATATCTGGCCTTTTACATTCTTCAATCAGGTCAAATTACAGGGTATAAGATTAGTAAAAAAGGATCTTGTAAAGAACAAAAATTAAAGTCCTTTCTGAAGTATATATCAATGCACTGATGCAAAAGAGCTTTTGCTATATGTCAACAACAAAGTTTAGAATAATCCTATTTTTTGAGTGATAAATCTGAATGATTCACTTTGATATCAACGGTAAGATAGCTTTATTAGATGTACTTCGTTATGATGAATGGCGAATAATATTTTAAACTAATCCCTAACTATTAACTTTATGAAAAGAATTAAATCGCTCTTTGCATTTCTTGCAATTGGGGCTTTCACCTTCTACGCTTGTGAAGAATCAACAGAAGAATTTCCGGATTTTCAGGACGATGTTTCGCAGGCAGTTTTAGACAAAATTGAAGCGGCCGGTTACAGTCCTAATGATGTAATCAAAGCCGACTGGAATGGCAGGTCAGGATACGTAGTTGAATACGATCTGTTTTTTGCGGAAGACGAAATTGATGGACTTACTTTAAACCCTAAAGTTCCGGGTACAGAACAGTACCATACCACCAACCTGGTAACTAACTTGCCAAGGGTAATTAAGGTTGGTATCGATCCGGCTTTCAGTCAGTCAGCCATTGATGCATTGGATGCCACAATTGCCATGTATAATGCCGAAAATCTTGCACTTCAATTCCAATTGGCTACAGTAACTGTATCTGGTAAGGGTAAGAGACAAACGGTAACTACTGATGCCGATATTTTCATTTCTGCATTCAAGGAAAGACCAAGAGGTGGCTTTATAACTTTGGGTAGAGCGGCAGGTTTCCCAACCAGTGCTGGTGATCCTGCAGAAGGCTTTGGCTTGAACACTTATTGGATTGACAACTTTGGTCCATCAGTTCAGGAACTAACTGGCGTTATGGCTCACGAGATTGGTCACTGTATCGGTTTCCGTCATACAGATTATCAAACCAGAGAAAGCTGTGGTTCAAATACTAACGAAGGCAGTGCTGGTGTAGGTGCTATTTACATTCCGGGAACACCAACTGGTTCTGATGCAACTTCATTGATGCAGGCTTGTGGACCAGCAGATGACTTCAATGCTAATGATGTAACCGCATTGAATTATCTATACAACTAAGAGATTTTATTCAACCATACATGAAAGGGCCATTCTTCGGAATGGCCTTTTTTATGGTTTAACACCCATCACACTCTTCATCTTTCAACTCGAACTCCAGAGTTGAGTGTTCAATGCCCATTTCTTGCAATAGGTATTTGGCTCGCTTTTTAATGGAAGACTGAAGCTTCAGTTCATAGGATTTGTCGAGCACTAGGTGGGCCGAGAAAACATGATATTCGCCATCCATAGACCAGATGTGGCAGTCATGAATTTCAATCACTTCAGGAATGGTCTTCAGTTTA
>JABXHV010000201.1 GCA_013373445.1 Paracoccaceae bacterium
ATACAAGCCCCGGTCCGGCGTACCTGGCTCTGGCTAGTACAGCTCAGGATGATGCGCCCTGTAAGTGGGCGTAGGTTGACTGCAGGAGGTCTGCTCGCGGCAAGGCGGGACAAGCTTTGTCACTATTCACTACCACTACCCCAACGCAGGCAGAGCCTGCCCGCCTTGCGCCCCTTTACACTTCGATGCATCCGGGCGCGCCGCGAGAACGACGAAACAACACATGCACTCAAGCAAAACACCGGAGGGAGACCTTGCGGTGATTTCGGTGCTGGTCGGGAGAAGCGCTCACCGCCAACGATATTGCCTTCAACACCTGCTGAAACAACACCGTCAAATCAGTGACCAACCGGCGTCTGGTCGATCGAATGAAACCGTTGCCATGCCATACGCGCAAGCGCGTAGCCCTTTTAGTTTGTTGTGTTCAATACCGGGTCAAATTGGCAAGAATGCTTGAAATGGGCCAAAGGATAGCCTAAGTCTAAATACAACTTAAAAATAATAAAGGTTGTATTAGCGACCTTTTAGTCTTTTGAGTTTATTGATAACGCCGCAAAGTCTCTTTGGAGAGGTCGCGTTGAAGATCACGAAAATTGATCCTGCCAATATGAAGGGGTCCGCGGGCGAGCACATCCGCGAACTCAATGACTACTGGAACCAGGCCAACAGCATATTGGACGCACGCCTGCCCGGCGCCAAGAGCCAGCTTTGGTATCGCGCCGAGGCCGATGGTCAAACCTTGCCGAAAATGGGCTATCTCGGACCGGAAAGCTTCCTGACCCAGGTCATGGAAGGTCAGTTCGGTGATGATTATTCCAATTCGATCAGCAACCAGGACCCGAAGTTCGAACAGGCCGTCTCCGCAGGCTTCATGCCGGCCATCGACGGTCATGTGGTGTCCGAGCGGATCGAAATGGAGGTAACCCCACCCGGACACCTGAAACCGTACTTCGTTGACTACTATCGGTTGATCAGGCGCTTTCAGCTAAGTCCGATGCTAAACCGATCGCAGTTTTTATTATCTGTGCTTGTTGTTCCAACTGATGAGTGGTTGTCCTGGCATTCCAGAGAATATCCGATTGGTTTGACGCACAAAAAACGTAATTAGCCAATCGTCCCTCGGGCAGCGTGTTCCACTTTTCAACCATCGGATAGGTCCGGGTCGCACCGTAGTACCATCCAAGACCGCGCTGCAGATCCTTCTGCCTGACCGTGCCGACGATCCAGCCTGTTTCGACCCAATGCATCAAGGTGAAGTAGAGGGACAGACGGCTGAGCGCCCCCAGATACTCAAGTGACTTACCGCCAATCCGCAGGTCGCGATGGGTCACTGCATCACCGCTATAGGCCACCTTGCCTGTGATCTCCTTCATCGGATGACAGACCCAGTCCGTGTCGAGATCGGCACGCTCGTCATGGGAATAAATCGCCTGCAAACGCTGGACATATTTCTGTTGGAAATCCATGTCACCGCAGTCGATCAGCTGGGTACACAGGTAGGCAAGCCCCTTCCCCTTCGATTCAAGGATCAGGCAGAAGCCATTGCGGTGGTTGAAGTCGAAATAGTTTGTCCAGAAAAACGGCGTCAAATGTTTGCCAGCTGCTTCGATTTCGTCCCTGATTTCATCGAAATCCGTGGCAACCCTTACGGTAAACCCCTCTCGGTTAAGAGTCTGTTCTGTGACACTGTAAGCACGTTGCAGAAGAATACGGTCTTGTATGGTGATTGACATGCTGGAGGTTCCTTCAAATACATGTGAAAGCGAACGCCACACCAGCTTGACGCCCAAAAAAGCCCCAAGCCGAAACAGCTTCTCCAGTTTACCTTTTATTAGTTGTTTATTAACCCTTTTACGCGCGGGGCGTGCCAATATCGATTCGTGAGCAATGTCACATAAGCTCATTTGACCCCACGCTCAGCGCGTCGGGTCACCCGGTTTTTCCAGCGAATGCATTGATGTGAAAAGGTTTATGCCTCAATCCGGTCTTCAAGCCGGAACCGGAAGATCCTGGCAATTTGCCGCAGCGCCATCGCGAACTCTTCTTCCTGGGAGTTTTCAATCCGCTCCTCAAACGCTGCCAAAATCATTGTCTTGGTCGCGCCTTTGACAGCGAAGATGAACGGGAAATCAAACTTGGCCCGATAGCGGGTGTTCAGGTCCGTGAAGCGCGCAAACTCATCTGCGGTCAATGTGTCGAGCCCGGCCCCGGCCTGTTCCTGACGAGAGTCTTCTGCAATGGCTCCGGCAAGGGCGGCCTTTCCGGCCAGATCCGGATGGGCCTGTATAAGCTCCAGACACTGTGCATGATCCGCAAGCTTCATGCCCTGTTCAAAGGCCGCAATGACATCCTCGCGACTCGAAAAAGGATGAAAACCGTAGGCCGCGCGCGCAACCCATGGACTGTGCTCCGCCACGTCGCCAAAAATGTCGACGAAGGCTTCGCACGCCAGGGCATTGATCTCGGCGATCTTGAAACGGCGATCAGTCATCTTGCTGAGAAATCCATGCGCCCAATGTATCGCGTTCTTCCCGCGTCATGCCGGTTTCATTTCCAAGCGGCATCGCGTCCGATTGAACAGCCTGCGCCATCACTTGATCAGCATAACGACGCAGCTCGTCAATGGTTTCCAGCTGGATGCCCTTCGGGGCCGCGTCCACCATGTCGCTTGTCGGCAGGGCCGCGTGACAAGCCGCGCAGTGGGTGCGCACCAATTGAAGCGCGGCACTGTCGCTGACCGCTCCAGAAGCACTGTAGTCACGCGGAGCGGTCATCATGATCGCGACCACCAGCCCGACAGCCGTGATCGGCAGTGTCCACCAGTATCTGCCGAAATTGTCACCGGCTTCATGCCGGTTGAAGAAGTGACGCACCATGCCGCCAATAATGAGGATCAGCGCCACGAGCAGCCAGGACTGGGGATGTCCGGTCAACATCGGATAGTGGTTCGAGACCATCATCAACAGCACTGGCAAGGTGAGGTAGTTGTTGTGGACCGAACGCTGTTTGCCCATCGCACCAAGCCGCGGGTCAGGCGCCTCACCGCGCAGCAGGCTCGCGGTGATCTTGCGCTGGTTTGGAATGATCACTCCAAATACGTTGACCGCCATGATCGTGCCCACGAAAGCTCCCACGTGAATAAGCGCTCCGCGGCCGGAGAACACATGCGCGAACATATAGGCCGAGCCGAGGATCAATGCGAAGACTGTCACTGCGAGCAAGGGAATGTTTTTGCCAATTGGCGAGCGGCAGATCCGGTCGTAAATCACCCATCCGCCAATCAGGGACAGGATTGAAATCAGGATCGCCTCATCCGGCATCAGCTTGAGCACGGACGGATCAATCAGATAGGCCTCGGCGTTCAGGTAGTATTGGACGATGAGCAAACCAAAGCCGGAAACCCAGGTCAGATAGGCTTCCCACTTGTACCAGATCAGGTCGGAGGGAAGCTCCTTGGGGGCAACGAGGTACTTCTCGACGTGGTAAAATCCGCCGCCGTGCACTTCCCAGGCCGTTCCGGCAACGCCTTCTTTCATCTTCTCGCGCTTTCGCAGCGAAAGATCGAGGCCAATAAAATAGAAGGAGGCACCAATCCAGCCAATGCCAACGATCATATGAAACCAACGAAACAGTAGGTTTAGCCATTCGGTTGCGAAAGCAAAGCTCATGAAGTGCGTCCTGAAACTTGAAAGAGATAGCTCCCGGATTTGGGTAATCCGGGAGCTAACGTTGTTAACTGGCGAAAGCCAAGAGCCTTATTCAGGCAGCTTGTCGTCTACGCCCTTGATGTACCAGTTCATTCCGAGGATTGCGCCTGGATCCAGGGCATCGCCCTCACCCACGACTTCGGTACCGTCCTGCTTCATGAGAGGACCTGTGAAAGGCTCCCAACCACCAGCAATCTTGGCTTCGGTTTCCTTGGCCATTTCAACGACGTCGTCAGGCAGGTTGGTGTAAGGCGCCATGACAACGTGGCCAGTGGCAAGACCTTCCCATGTCTGGGCAGATTCCCAGTTGCCATCGAGAACTTCCTGGATCCGGTGGATGTAGTATGGACCCCAGTTGTCGATGATCGCTGTATACTGGGCATCTGGTGCAAACTTGACCATGTCAGAGGCCTGACCAAAACCATGCACGCCGCGTTCCTGAGCAACCTGAAGCGGTGCTGTGGAATCTGTGTGCTGGGTAATGATGTCGGCGCCCTGGTCAATCAGAGCCTTGGCAGCATCGGCTTCCTTGCCTGGGTCGAACCAGGTGTTCACCCAAACAACCTTGACCTTGAAGTCAGGGTTGATGGACTGCGCGCCATAAAGAAACGCGTTGATGCCGGCAACAACTTCAGGAATTGGGAAAGAGGCAATGTAGCCTGCAGTACCGGTCTTGGACATCTTGGCAGCAATCTGACCAATGATGTAACGACCTTCGTGGAAACGTGAGTTGTAGGTCGCAACGTTGTCAGCGGTCTTGTAGCCGGTCGCATGTTCGAACTTCACATCCGGGTACTTCTTGGCAACCTTCAGCGTCGGGTTCATGTAACCAAACGACGTGGTGAAGATGATGCCACAGCCTTCGCGGGCGAAACGCTCGATCGCGCGTTCAGAGTCTGGACCTTCAGGAATGTTCTCCAGGAAAGCTGTCTCCACACGGTCACCGAAATGTGCCTCGACGTCCTTGCGGCCCTGGTCATGCTGGTAGGTCCAGCCGAAATCGCCAACTGGGCCGATATAGACAAAACAGGCCTTCAAGTCGGCGGCACTGGCAACTGCCGACGACGCCAGAAGCGCAGTCGCAGCAACAGCTGCTTTCAAAAATTTATTCATATGTACTTCCTCTGTTTACGCTTGTTGTTTTTACAATCTTTCAGCCTGGGAGGCCGGTGAGGATTGTAAGACACCGTTCGACCGCTGTGCTTTTGCACTTATCGGTCGGGGATGAAGGTCTTGCCAAGACAGGCCGGCGTATTGACCAGCGTCAGGCGGCGGTTCGATGATATAATAACAAGAACCACGACGGTTGCCAGATAGGGCAAGCTTGACAGGAACTGTGAAGGGATAGTGACCCCGATTGCCTGTGCATGGAAGGTCAAAACGGTCACCGCACCAAAGAGGTAGGCACCGGCAACCACTCGCCACGGGAGCCAGCTTGCAAAGACAACGAGTGCCAGCGCGATCCAGCCGCGACCTGCAATCATGTTCTCAACCCACTGCGGTGTATAGGCCAGCGACATATATCCGCCGGCAAGTCCGGCGCAGGCGCCGCCGAACAACACGGCCAGAAACCTGATCTTCAGAACGGAGTAGCCCAGTGCATGCGCGGACGTGTGATTGTCGCCGACGGCGCGCAAAATGAGCCCCATACGCGTACGAAACAGCACATAACTGGTCAGGAAGACCAGCGCAAAGCCGGCATAGACAACACCGTCATGACTGAACAGCACCGGCCCGATGAATGGCAACTCGGTCAACCCTGGAATGTAAAGCTCCGGCAAGCGCATGCCCGGAATGCCGATAAAGCTCTCGCCAATCATTCCGGACACACCGAGACCAAGAATGGTCAAGGCCAGCCCGGTCGCGACCTGGTTGGTCGCCAGATACACCACAAACACCCCGAACAAGGCCGACATTAGCATACCGGCAAGAATGGCGGCGATCACGGCAAGAAACCCGGAACCTGTGTGATGCGCCACACCGAATCCCACGACGGCGCCCATAATCATCATGCCCTCAACGCCGAGATTCAACACACCGGAACGCTCAACAACCAGTTCGCCGATGGCGGCAATCAGGAGCGGTGTCGCGGCCGTAATGACCGTCAGAAGGATTGCTTCAAACATCAGACGCCTCCTTTTGAGCGCCGGAGCGCAGCGTGCTGACAATCCGGATTTGATAAAGAACGAATGTATCGCACACGAGCACGTAGCACAGCAAAAGCCCCTGGATCACCGAGGCAATCTTGGAGGAGATCCCCATGGAGGCCTGCACGGACTCACCGCCAATGTAAGACAGAGACAGAACGAGCCCTGCGATCAGAATGCCAATCGGATTGAGACGCCCAAGAAACGCAACGATGATCGCGGTGAAGCCATAGCCTGGCGAAATGCTGGGCAACAACTGGTTCAGGGATGACGAGACTTCCATTGTCCCGGCCAATCCGGCCAGACCGCCGGCAATCGCGAATGAGAACAACGTTAGCCCCTTTTGCGAAAAGCCGGAAAACCCGCCAGCGCGCGGGCTTTCGCCCATGACGCGGATTTCAAAGCCTTTCAGGCTCTTGGACAGCATCAACGCCAGCACAATCACCACCGCAACGGCGACAAGACAGGAAACACTGAGACGTCCATCAATCAGCGGCATCGTCGCAGAGTCTGAAAAGATGCGGGATTCCGGGAAGTTATAGCCATCGGGATCGCGCCAGGGACCGCGCACCAGATAATCAAGCAGCAAACTTGCAACATAGACCAGCATCAGACTGGTCAAAATCTCATTGGTGTTGAACCGGGTCTTCAAGACCCCGGGTATGAGCCCCCAAAGCGCCCCTCCAAGCGTTCCGAACACCAACATAAGTGGCAACGTCAGCCAGTTATCAAAGTCAGGAAACAGGATTGGCAAGAAAGAGCCGCACAAGGCCCCGAATATAAATTGCCCCTCGGCACCAATGTTCCAATTGTTGGAGAGGTAACAAACAGCAAGACCACAGGCGATCAGAACAAGCGGCGTCGCCTTGACGATGAGTTCCTGGATCGACCAGCTGTCGGTCAGTGGCTGGATGAAAAACAGGTACAATCCATGAATTGGATCCTTGCCGGCAATTGCGAACAGGATTGCGCCTGAGATGAGCGTCAGGATGACCGCAATGACAGGTGACAACACCGCCATCGTTGTCGAACTGTTCTTCCGTTTGACGAGTTCTATGCGCATCAGGCAGCTCCTTCTGTCATCGGCGCGTGTTTCTCGGCGCCGCCAGCCATCAAGAGGCCAACCTTCTCACGTGTCATTTCTTCAACCGGTTCTGCATCGGACAACTGCCCGCGCGAAATAACCGCAATACGATCTGCAATTTCAAAGATCTCATCGAGATCCTGACTGATTACCAGGACAGCGGAGCCCGAGTGAGCCAACTCGATCAACCCCTGACGGATCAGGGCCGCCGCACCGGCATCAACGCCCCAGGTCGGCTGGTTGACGACCAGAACACCCGGTTGACGATCAAGCTCACGTCCAACAACGAATTTCTGCAAGTTGCCACCGGACAGAGATTTGGCGTCCGGATCAGGCTGTGACATGCGCACGTCAAACTCGCTCTGAACTTTCTTTTCCAGCTCAGCGGCGCGCCGATCTGAAACAAACCCCGCCTGAACGATGCCTTCGCCGGTGGTATGCCGGGTCAAAATGATGTTTTTGGAAAGTTTCATGCCCGGAACGGCACCATGTCCGAGGCGCTCTTCGGGAACAAAGGCGCAATTGCGTTGCCGCCGCTCGTTGATGTTGAGACGTCCGGCGGATTCACCGTCAATCATCAACATGTCGCTCTTGACCCGGACTTCGCCCGATATCACGTCAAACAGTTCGCCCTGCCCGTTGCCAGCCACACCGGCAATGGCAACAACTTCACCTGCGAAAACATCCAGATCGATCGCCTGCAGGGACGTGCCGAACGGTGTTTGCGCCGGAGACTCCAGTCCAATCAGCTCCAGTCGCACATCGCCGGTCTTGGTCGCGCTCGTGCTGCGATTGACCAGGTGAACTGCGCTGCCCACCATCAGCTGGGCCAGTGATTTTGCCGTTTCCTTGGTCGGGTCACATTCAGCAACAACCTTGCCATGTCGCAAGATCGTCGCGTGATGACAAATCTGTTTCACTTCTTCAAGGCGGTGGGAAATATACAGCACCGCACACCCTTCGGAGGCGAGCCGTTTCAAGGTCACGAACAGCCGATCCGCCTCCTGAGGCGTCAAGACGGAAGTCGGCTCATCCATGATGATCAACTTGGGTTCCTGAAGCAGGCAGCGAACGATCTCGATGCGCTGGCGAATACCCACGGGCAAGTCGGCGACGATATCTGCCGGATCCAGCGGCAGACCGTAATCTTCCGAGACTTCCTTGATGCGTGCGGACAAGGCGGACATGTTGCCGGGCTTCGGCAGGGCCAATGCGATGTTCTCAACCACTGTCAGGGCTTCGAACAACGAAAAGTGCTGAAAAACCATGCCAATGCCCAATTGCCGGGCCATGGCAGGGTTGCCGATTGAAACAGGTTCTCCGGACCACTCGATGCTTCCCGCATCGGCTTCCAGAGATCCGTAGAACATTTTAACAAGCGTCGACTTGCCAGCGCCATTTTCCCCCAACAGCGCGTGAATTTCACCTTCGTTGATCGTTAAATCAACGGAATCATTGGCTAAAATGTCTCCGAAGCGCTTGGTAAGACCACTCGCTTTCAACAACGCCTTTCCGGCTCTTTGTTCCATTAGTTACGGCCCCCACCCCTGTCGGCATCTACACGGCTCATGTTTGCACCCGTTCATGAGCTTGTGAAACTGGTCCCTCATCATGTGACCGTTTGGAAACTTGTTCCTTGTGACCATTTGCATGCAATTCGTGGGCCACCAGCATCTCAACAACCACGCCAGCGGCAATCGCGGAAGGCGCCTTCGAACGGATCGACGGATTGCCAATCGGGCACACCAGCTTGGCAACCTGATCATCGCCAAGTCCGCGTTCAGACAGGCGTTTTTTAAACCTTGCCCGTTTGGTCTTGCTGCCAATAACCCCGACATAGTCAAAGCAATCGCGGGCCAGCGCCGCAGCGCAGATCGCTTCATCCAACGGATGCGATTGGGTCATCACCATCACAAAAGCATCTTCGGGCGCATTGGCCAAAACCGAGCCGGGTTCATCCGCCTGAACGGCGGTCACATTCGGCGGAAAGGCACTTGGAAACACATCTGCGCGGCTATCAACCCAAATGACCTCAAAAGGATGAGGTGCCAGTGCCAGGATCAAGGCCTTGCCAACATGGCCGGCGCCAAACAGGTAAAGCGGCCGTTTGGCTTCCCCAAAGCACTCCTGCAGAAGATTGTCTTCAAGCACAAAAGGCGCCATCGCACTCTTTTGATCAAGCTTCTGGATTTCACGCACACCAACACTGGTGCCCTCCATCCGCGCTTGCGTGCGCACCAGGTCAAACTTGGATTCAGCTTCGGCCAGCATTGTTGCATTGGCCAGTTGATCTGTGGTGAGCACTTCGAGCGCAATCTCGGTGCGACCGCCGCAACATTGACCAAGATCGGGCCCGAGAGAAAATGTGCGCACATCGATGCCATGGGCACCGTTCTTGAGCGCTTTCTGGGCCCACAAGATCACCTGAAACTCGAGTTCACCGCCGCCGATGGTTCCGTGGAAACGACCGTCTCCCAAAACCACCATACGGGCACCGGCCTCACGCGGTGCGGACCCTGCAACGGAAACAACTGTCACCAAGGCACATGCTTTGCCGGCTTTCAAGAAACGCGCGATATGCCCCCAGACCATCATGTCCCCTAGCCTCCCGCGCGCTGCGCAGCAGCTTTTTGGCGCATCGCGTGAACGGCCTTCATGATGTTCTCAGGCGTCGCCGGCGCATTCAGGTCCGGAATATGTCCGGGAACAATGCTGGCAACCGCATCAGTGATCGCGCAAAAGACTGAGTTTGCAAGCATCACCGGAGGTTCGCCAACGGCTTTGGAGCGGTAAATCGTGTCTTGCGGATTGCCCTTGGATTCATAAAGCTCAACCCGGAAATCCTCCGGAATGTCCGATGCTGTCGGGATTTTGTAGGTCGAAGGCGCATGGGTGCGCAGCTTGCCGGATTCATCCCAGACCAGCTCTTCGGTTGTGAGCCAGCCCATGCCCTGAACAAAACCACCCTCAACCTGCCCCATGTCGAGCGCCGGATTGATCGAATGGCCGACATCATGCAGCAGATCCACACGCTCGACCTCCATCTCGCCGGTCATCGTATCGACCACCACTTCGGCGCAAGAGGCTCCATAGGCAAAGTACAGGAACGGCCGTCCGCTGGCGCTGTCCCTGTCCCAAGTGATCCCGGGCGTGGAATAAAAGCCTGCATCGGACAGATGAATGCGTTCCTGATGCGCCGCATTAGCAACCTCTGACAGCGGCAACGACAGATCCCCAATCAGGACTGAGTTGTTTCTGAAGGAGACCGCATCTGCATCGCACTGATGGCGCTCGCATACGAAGTCCACAAGACGCTGCTTGATGACGCTTGCAGCCTTCTTTGCCGCCATGGCGTTCAAGTCACAGCCTGACGAAGCAGCTGTCGGCGCAGTGTTCGGCACCTTTTCGGTGCTCGTGGCGGTGATCACCACCTTGTCCATGCTGACACCGAACTCTTCGGCCACCACCTGCGCAACCTTTTGATAGAGCCCCTGCCCCATCTCGGTTCCGCCGTGGTTCAGGTGAACCGATCCATCGGTGTAGAGATGAACCAGAGCACCCGCCTGATTGAGATGCTTCAGCGTGAAGGAAATGCCGAATTTGACGGGCGTCAGCGCGAGGCCTTTCTTCAGCACCGGACTTTTGGCATTGAACGCACGAACGGCCTCTCGGCGTGCCCAATAGTCCGAGCTCTCCTCAAGCTTGGCCACCACGTCATGAAGAACATCATGTTCCTCAACCGGCATCCCGTAAGGCGTCACATTGCGCTCGCCATTGTAGAAATTAAGCTTGCGGACATCGAGCGGATCCTTGCCGAGCTTGATCGCAATCGCATCGATCATGCGTTCTGCGGCGATCATGCCCTGCGGCCCGCCAAAGCCACGAAACGCGGTGTTGCTGCAGGTATCTGTCTTCATCCGCCGGTTATGGATCACCACATCGGGATAAAAATAGCTGCTGTCGGCGTGGAACATCGTGCGGTCACACACGCCAAGCGACAAGTCGGCGGAATATCCGCATCGCGCGAGGAACTGCATGTCGACGGCCCTGATGAGACCCTCGGCATTGTGACCGATCTTCCATTCGACGCGGAAATCATGACGCTTGCCGGTCATGATCATGTCGTCGTCCCTGTCCAGCCGTATCTTGACGGCCTGACCGGTTGCCTGTGACCCCAAAGCGGCAAGAGCGGCCCACTGATTGGCCTGGGATTCCTTACCCCCGAAGCCTCCGCCCATTCGGCGCACTTCTGCAATCACCCGTGCATCGGCAACACCCAGGACCTTGGCAACGGTGTGTTGAACTTCGCTCGGATGCTGAGTGGAGGTATAGACATGCATTCCACCATCTTCCTGCGGAACCGCCATCGCCACCTGACCTTCCAGGTAGAAATGCTCCTGCCCCCCGATATGGAACACGCCAGTTTGAACCTGGTCGCTTGCCGTAAATCCGGTTTCAGGCGAACCGCGTCGGAACTGATAGTCCGGCAGCACTGTCAGATCGGCAGACACAGCGTCTTCGACGGTAATCAGGGGCGTGATCGGCGAGATCTCGATCTTGGCCTTGCGCGCAGCCTTGCGGGCAGCTTCGCGTGTCGTGGCAATGACCACAAACAGGACCTGCCCGAAAAACAGCAATTCATCTTCTGCAAGAACGGGATCGCCGCCAAACGCCGCAGAACAGTCATTCTTGCCGGGAATATCCATCGAAGTCAGGACTTTCACGACGCCGGGGCATGCCTCAACCTCACCCAAATCCATGGAGAGGATGCGACCTCTTACATTCGATCGATCCCAACCCGGCACTGCATGCAGCGTTCCACGCGGCTCGACCATGTCGTCGATATAGGTCGCAGTTCCGGACACATGCTTGTCGGCGCTATCGTGCTTTAGCGACTTGTGCACATGATCGTAGGATTGCGGGGCTCCCGTGTCGGTCGGACCTTTCCTCATTCGGCGGCCTCCTGATCCGGACCACGCAACCTGATCTGTGGTCCGGCCGTCCCGCTGGCTTCCATCAGGGCTTTCGCCAACAGCGCCCGCGCCGTTTCTTTACGGTATTCGGCCCCTGCCCGCATGTCGCTCATGGGCTTGAAGTCTGAATTCAAAGCCTGCATCGCGACCGACCAATTGGAAGGGTTTTCAAGAGACGCTCCGATCAACGATTTTTCGGCGCCAAGGGCCCGCCGCGGCGTCCCTGCCATCCCGCCGTAGGCGATCCGCGCATCGTCAATGCTGCCGTTTGATCCCACCGTGAACAGGAATGCTGCCATGACTGATGAAATATCCTGATCAAACCGCTTTGAAATTTTGTAGCAGCGAAAGATCTGATTTTTCAATGGCCTTGGGATGAAAACTCCACTGACAAATTCACCTTCCCGCCTATCCTGCTTGCCATACTCGATAAAATAGTCTTCGAGGGCGAGCGTTCTTGATCCCGATGTCGAGTGAAGTTCCAGTGTCGCCCCAAGCGCAATCAGTGCTGGCGGGGTGTCCCCGATCGGGGACCCATTGGCGATATTTCCGCCAACGGTGCCGGATGCGCGGACCTGCTTGGAACCGATCCGTTTCCACAAGGCACCCAGATCGGGCGACAGCCGCGTCATCGCGTCTTCCGCATCCTGATAGGTCACACTTGCACCCAGCAAAACACCCGCGTCGCTTTCCTCAAGGCCGCTCAGCGTATCCAAACGCCCCAACCAGATCACTCTGGGCAGATCACGAAGCTGCTTGGTGATCCAGAGGCCAACATCCGTTGCGCCCGCCACCAAGGTGGCATCGGGATAGGAATGGTAGAGCGAGGCCAGGCCCTCAATGGTTGCCGGCGACGCGAGAAAGCGCTCCGTCGTTCCGATGAAGACATCCCGCTTGTCGTCAAGCTCACGAAGCTTTGCAATTGTCTCGACGCTTCGCGCAGAAAACACGTCATCCGCGACCTTGAAACAGCTTTCCATGGCGGCATCGACAATCGGACGATATCCGGTGCAACGGCAAAGGTTACCGGACAGCCACTCTGTCACGGCCTTTCGGCTCTCGGATTTGCCCTTCTGGTGATAGAGCGTGAAAAGGCTCATCACGAATCCCGGTGTACAGAACCCACATTGAGAACCACCCATATCTGCAAGCGCCTGTTGAACAGGGTGCATGGTTCCATCCATCGCGAGATCATTGACGCAAACCAGCTCGGCGCCGTCCAGCATTCCAACCAGCTGGATACAACTGTTGACCGGTGAATACTGAAGCTCGCCATTCACAAGTCGGCCGACCGCCACGGTACAGGCACCACAATCACCCTCACCGCAGCCTTCCTTGGTCCCGGTCTCAAGCCGCGTCAGACGCAGGTAGTCGAGCACGGTGTCTGTCGGCCCAACATCGTTGAGCGTCACCAGCTGACCATTCTTGAGAAAACGAATTGTGTCACGCATCCACTAACTCCCGCGATACGTGGAATACCCGAAGGGCGAAAGCAAAAGCGGGACATGATAATGCGCCTCCGCATCGGAAATCCCGAAACGCAGCGGAATCACATCCAGAAAAAACGGCTCTGCCTGCGACACGCCCGAGGCTTTCAAGTAAGCGCCTGCAAAAAAACGCAGTTCATAAGTTCCGGTTTGAAAGGCATCTCCTTCCAGGATGGGTTGGTCTACACGACCATCCGAGTTTGTCACATGACTGGAAATAAATGTCGGCTGATCCTCTACCGACCAAAGTTCAATCAAAATTCCGGCGGCAGGCAAGCCTGCCGCAGTGTCCAGCACATGCGTTGTCAAACGCCCCATCATTTTCCCCTCACATTCGCGGACAAACAGATCATCCGCAGATCTCCCTCGAACTTTGCCCCAAAAAGCTCCGCACAACCAGCGCCGATTTCGAGTGATTATGATGCCGAATTGGCATCATCTGCAAGTAGTTGGGCTCTGAAATAGCTCACTGAATGGTCATAAAACATGCCAGCGGAAAGCGCCAGCGACCGACGCGCACTTGTCACAACGCAAAGCCTGTCATCCTGGAGCGGACGATCTGACAGCGGACGGAAGACCAATTCCCCGCTTTCAATCTCTTCTTCACAGCCAACCTTTGTCTGAAAGCTGATGACATTCCCGCCTTTGACAAGCGCTCGCATGAAACGCAGCGAATTGGATTCAACATAGGTGCGCAGCGGCGTGGAAACCTGTGCCAGAGCCGCATCCAGATGGGAGCGCAGCGACATGCCCTTGGTCGGCAACACGATTGGATAGCGCATGCAATCGACCAGTTTCAGGGGCCCCGGTCTGTTGAGCCCGTGGTCCGGCACCATCAGGGCACCGATTGGCAGAGTGACTGAATAGGAAATCGTCAGTGCAGCGCGCTCCGGCGGGTTGAAGGTGAACCCGACGTCGGCTTCCCCTCTTTCCACCAACCCGGCCGCTTCATCAGAACTGGAGACAACCACAGAGACATGAATTCCAGGATAGGTTTGCCGAAACCGCGAGATCAGCGTTGGAAGCAACTTCTCCGAGATGCTTTCAACGGTGGCAATCGTCACGGAACCACGGCGAAGCCCCTGCAAGGCATCAAGTTCGCCGATGGTTGAGTCAAAGTCTGAGTATGTGCGCCGCACATGTGCCAGCAGGATTTCACCGGCCGGTGCAAGGACCAGCCGCCGCCCCACCCGCTCAAAAAGCGAGAGCCCCAACGTTTCTTCAAGCCACAGAACCTGACGGTTTACGGCCGATGAGGCAACGTTCAGATCACGGGAGGCGGCGCGAATTGAACCAAGCGTCGCAACCCTTTCAAAATAGCGCATAGCCGCTGCATAGAGGCTGCGCGATTTATCGGACGAACCCGAAAATCTTGTACCTGTGTTGGGTTTCGACACCTGTCAGCCTTTTACATCCCGCTTGCAAAGCCCGCATCAAGGCAACAGGATCGTGGCACCTGTCGTCTTGCGGCTTTGAAGGTCTTCGTGTGCCTTTTGAGCATCCTTCAAGGCATATTCCTGATTTATCTCAATCTTTACAACCCCTTGCCGCACGACATCAAACAACTCGCCGGCGGTTGCATCAAGAGCCTCGCGCGTTGCGATGTAATTGAAGAGCGTTGGCCGCGTCGCGAACAAGGACCCTTTCTGCGCAAGAAGCCCAAGATTGAAGTCCTGGATGGGACCTGATGATTGTCCGAAGCTTGCCCATAGGCCGCGCGGCTTCAAACAATCCAGCGATCCTGGATAGGTGTCATTGCCAACAGAGTCATACACGACGTCACACAAGGCGCCCTCGGTGATCTCCTTAACCCGGGCAACAAAATCTTCCGTCTGATAGTTGATCATGTGCTGATAGCCATGGGCCCGCGCAAGATCCATTTTTTCTGGGGATCCAGCTGTGCCGATCACCGTCGCACCAAGGTGAGACGCCCATTGACCGGCAATCAGGCCCACACCGCCTGCAGCAGCATGGAACAGCAATGTCGTCTCTGCAGACACCCGGTACGTTTGCCGCAAAAGGTACTGCGCTGTCATGCCCTTGAGCATCATTGCTGCAGCGGTCTTGTCGTCAATATCATCTGGAAGCACAACCAGGTTGGCCGCAGGCATGATCCGCTCTTCGGCATAGCCGCCCAAACCACCGGCATAGGCAACTCGGTCACCAACCTTCAGCGTCGTGACATCACTGCCGATCTCCAGCACAACACCAGCGCCTTCGTTGCCCAGGATGAAGGGCGTTCCGTTTGGCGCCGGATACAGTCCGCTCCGGAAGTAGGTGTCGATATAGTTCAGGCCAATGGCAGTTTGCTGGATGCGCACTTCGCCAGCGCCCGGTGCGCCTACTTCAACATCTTCATAGGTCAGGACTTCAGGACCACCACATGTGTGTACGCGGACTGCTTTTACCATTGTGCATTTGCTCCAAACTGAGAGATCAGCGCGTGATTTCGCGCTCAAGACGTGACGAAAATTACTTTAGTGATTTGCGCGACAGAATATTGATCATTTCGACGCCTGCTGAAAAGGCCATTGCGAAATAGATGTAGCCGCGCGGAATATGGAAACCCAATCCGTCGGCAATCAAAGAGACGCCAATCAGGAGCAGGAAGGCCAGAGCCAGCATTTTGGTCGTTGGATGCCGCTTGATAAAATCTGCGACCGGTCCGGACGCCACATACATAACAGCCATGGCGATAATAACGGCCGCAATCATGACCTCGACATGCTCCGCCATGCCAATGGCCGTAATGATGGAATCAACCGAGAAGACAAGATCGATGACGACGATTTGGGCGATGACGGCCGCAAAGCTGTTGACCGCGCCGCCCATGCCCTCGTCCTCTTCATCGCCCTCAATTCCCTTATGAATTTCATGCGTGGCTTTGACCAGAAGAAACAGGCCACCTGCCAGAAGAATGGCATCTCTCCAGGACAACGACTGGCCTGCGAACTCTGCAATTGGGGCCGTCAGTCCGATGATCCAGCTCAGCAGGAACAGCAGAAGAATACGGAAGATCAGCGCAAGCGCCAGACCGATCTTTCGTGCCCGGTCTGCAATGTTCTTTGGCAGTCTTGAAACGACGACCGAGATGAAAACGATATTATCGATTCCAAGCACGATCTCCATGATCGTCAATGTGACCAGACTGGCCCAAACTTGAGGCGAACTGAGCAGATCGATCATGCTGTCCTCATACGCTCGCCAACTCGTCCGTCAACGGGATCAAATATACCGCTCGAGAAATTGCTGAATACCGGCGATGAAGAACAGGTAGAGGCTTGAAGCCGTCAATGCCCAAAACACCAGACCGTCAGCGCTCATGCCATTCACGACCGCAAAACCGGCGCTAACGAACCAAACGCTGGTCACCGCAAGCGTTGCATAGCGCCACTTCTTGACGCGAACCGGATGGGTGAACCGCATCGGCATGAAGGTCAAAACACAGCAGAACAGCACAAATGCGATGGTGAAAGGCACAGAGGGAGACAGGACCATCAAACCGAACACGGCCATGTTCCAACCAGCAGGAAAGCCCTTGAAGGAACCATCAGGTGTCTTCATGCCGTTGTCGGCAAAATAAAGCGCGCCGGTGAAAACCACCAGACCGCCACAGATCCAGTTCCAGGGCGTTGGCAACATGCCGCTGCCGGACAGCGCAAAGGCTGGAAGAAACACGTATGTCGCATAGTCGATGACAAAATCGAGCGAGGCACCGGACCATCGTGGCAGGCGTTCCGCGATATTGAACCGCCGCGCCAGCGGACCATCGATGCCGTCGACAACGAGCGCCAGACCGAGCCAGGCGAACATCTCACCCCATGCACCGCGCGCACCGGCCAGCAAAGCGACAAGGGCGATCGGAGCGCCAAGCGCCGTCAGCATGTGAATCAGAAACAGGGCCGGATCCTTGGCATCATCTTCAGGGGAATATTCAGTCACGCGCTCTGTCTCATCAAACAAGGTCAAGGAGACAAAGCCCCTCAAACACCAAAAAATTTGGCACACCTTGATCGCAAGAGGCCAAAACCGATATCACGATATTATCTCAGGTCTGCGACAGATTGAACAGTGCCCAATGCATTCAATCCTCAGACAGTAAATGCGTCTCTAGAACGAGCTAAATAGACTAAATATCATAGCGTTATAATAGTTATCTAATCTAACATATAAACTGTCTGCGCGATCAAAAGTCCTTTACGCATGCCCGGAGCTGTTGAAAAGTCGGGCCTGGAAAACGCGTTGCGATGCGGGAATTCCCGCCATTCTTCGCCCGCCTGTGACGTTTTGTGCCGCCCACGCAAAGCCGTTTCGGCTTGCTATTTGAGCAAAAAGACACATCTTTCCACCATGGACAAGCATGACGTCAGGCAACGCAAATGACCAGCACACGCAAAGCAAAACCAACCAAGCAAAACCCGCAAATCGACTGTGATGTGTGTGTCGTGGGCGCGGGCCCGGCCGGTCTTGTCGCTGCATTGATGTTCGGACAGGCAGGTCTTGCGACAACGCTGGTCGCGCCAGGCATAGATCAGGCAGATGGACGCAGCACCGCCCTGCTGGAAAGCTCCGCATCTCTCCTTCGGGATCTTGGGATCTGGGACGACATTGAAGCAGCATCCAGCTTGCTTGTGAGAATGCGTCTGATCGACGCGACAGAGCGTCTGATCCGTGCTCCGGAAGTCATCTTTGACAGCCAGGAACTCGATCTGCCCGCCTTCGGCTACAACATTTTGAACGTCGATCTCAATCGCATCTTGAAGGAAAAGATGGAAGCCTGCGGCTCCATCACCTTCGTTGAGGAAAGCGGCGAACACTACGCCTTTGGTGACAACGCCAACACGGTCACGACATCAAGTGGACAGAATGTCACTGCCAAACTTCTCGTGGCAGCAGACGGTCGCAACTCGAACATCAGAACGGCCGCAGGGATCAAGGTGAAAACCTGGAGCTACCCTCAAGTTGCAGTGGTCGGCAATCTCGACCACACCCAGCCTCACTATGACACGTCGACAGAGTTTCACACCAGGACCGGACCCTTTACGCTGGTGCCGATGGAAGGCTATCGCTCGTCGCTGGTGTGCGTTGAAACGCCGGAAGGCGCTGAGCAGCTTCTCAGCCTGAGCAAGCCCGACCTGGAGCGTGAGCTGGAACGCCGCGCGCACTCCGTCTTGGGCAAGTTCCAATTGGCCAGCTCGTTCCAGAAATTCCCGTTATCCGGCATGAATGCACAGACTGTAGCCGGTCCAAGGACCGCACTGATCGGGGAAACGGCCCATGTCTTCCCGCCCATTGGCGCCCAAGGTCTCAACTTGAGCCTTCGCGATGTCGCCGAACTGGGCCGCACAGTCCTGAAGGCACAAGCTGCCGGAAAAGACATCGGAAGCAGCGACGTGCTCTCCAGCTATGCGCAAAAGCGAAAGACCGACATCAAGAGCAGAACGACTGCGGTCGACGCCCTCAACAGGTCTCTGTTGAGCGATTTCCTCCCCGTTCAACTGGCGCGCAGCGTTGGTCTTTACATGGCAGACCGAGCACCATTCGTCCGGAACTTCCTGATGAGCCAGGGTCTGGCACCGGGACACAAGCGCACCAAGAACCCGCTCAGCGCATTGATCCAGCGTGTCAGCTCTAGATAGAGTTTTGCCACGCAGCTGAGTGAATTGCCTTGAGTTTTACGGCAGATAGACCTGCGTAATATACCAGATGAAGCTTGTGACCGTGACCAGGGACAAGACCGTCCCCATCATCACAAAGGCTGCTGCCCGCTGGACGTAGGTCGTATACTGCTGGGCAATCACAAAGACATTCGTCGCCGGCGGAAGCGCCGCCATCAGCATCGCAACGGCAATCCAAACCGGGTCGAAACCGCCGATCCACTGAAGAACAAAGAAAATCAGGATCGGGTGGATCAACAGCTTCACCACCAAGACGGTTGGCAGTTCTCCCGTGATCCTGCCCACCGGTCGCAGGGCAAGATTGACCCCCATGACGAACAGGGCACACGGAGCTGCCGACCCGCTCAGCATAGCCAGCAAACGGTCCAGCGCTTCGGGCGTCTCAAAGCCGCTCAAGGCGACCAGGACGCCCAAAATCGTTGAAACAATAAAGGGATGGGTGAAGATCCGTTTGAAGATGGTCAGCGTGGTGTGCCACCAATTCTCGCTTTGATTGCCTGCAATGGCCATCATCAGGGGAGCCAGAATGAACATCAACGCGTTGTCGAAACACAGGATCAACGCGGTCGGAACGGTCGCCATCGGCCCCAGAACAGCCAGCGTCAACCCCGGCCCCATGTAGCCGACGTTTGAATAGGAGCCCGCGATCCCGAGGATCGTGGCTTCCGACATGTTGCCTCTTGTCGCCAGCAACCCGATGCAAAACGACAGCGCAAACATGGTGTAGGTCACCAGCGTTGTCGCAGAAATGTAGGTGATGTTCGACAGCTGCTCGACAGGTGTTTGGGACAGCAAACGAAAGAACAGAGCTGGCAAGGCGACATAAACAATGAAGAAATTCATCCAGGAGAGACCGGATTCCGGCAGTTTCTTCAAATACCCGGCGATGTACCCGAGCAGGATCAGGCCAAAAAACGGAGCTGCCAACGTGAGAACGGTTTGCATTTTAAACAGTCTGCCGATTGTTCAGTGAGCGAAGGGCCCAAAGTCTCATGAGGTATTGCATCCGCAAGAGCGCTTGTTTAATCACACGGTGACACATCTGCCAGCTACCGATGCCTACAGTCACTCATAGAAGTCTTTGATAGCGCTCGGCAAGTCTGAATGGCGCCAATTTGGTACACTTCAACACATGACACCTAACGCCCCTACCCTGCGACACCACATTGAAGCAACCTTGCTCAAATGGGCCATTGCCTTGTTTCGGCTTATCCCGGTCGATGCAGCGAGCTGGGCAATGGGCAAGCTCTGGCGTCTTTTCGCGCCGCTCAACCCTCGTCACAAGCGCGCACTTGGGCATCTCGAAATGGCGCTGCCGGAGACGACCGAAGCGGAACGGCAAAAAATCCTCTCCGAAATGTGGGAAAACCTAGGCCGCGTTGCTGCCGAGACCTTCTTTATTCGCGAGCTTGTCAACGATCCGACCCGTTTTGAACTCGATATGGACGAAACAGCCCAAAAAGTGCTCGACGGAAAAACCAACACGGTTCTGGTCTCGATGCACAGCGGCAACTGGGAGCTTTGCGTCCAGCCAACCTTCGTCGATGGGGTTCCGATCGCAGGCATTTATCAGGCGCTCAAGAACCCGCTTGCGGACGACGTTCTAAGCTCCATGCGCCGCGACCTGTATCCGTTGGGACTGTTGTCGAAAGGCTATGAAACTGCCCGCAAGATCATCGGTCTGGTGCGCGGCGGCGGCACAATCGCGATTATGGGCGATTTGCGCGAAAATCGGGGGGTGACTGTCAATTTTTTCGGTCAGGAAGCAACGGCGACACCCGTGCCGGCAACCCTGGCCCGCACCAATAATGTGCCGTTGATCGCGGGCCGTGTGATACGCACCAAAGGGGCCCGTTTTCGCATCGAAGCCCGTGTCGTCGAAATCACCCAAACCGATGACAAAAAACACGATATCCAGCAACTGACCCAAAAGACCCACGAGATCTTTGAAGGCTGGATCCGGGAGCGTCCCGGACAGTGGATGTGGATCATCCGCAAGTGGCGCAAATAGCGTTTCTGTTAGCTGTATTTGAAAAGTTTACAATCCCTAGACACTTTTTCGATTTAATTTAGCTAGGTAAACGTTGCACAGAGCCCTGTTGAGCGCTTAATCTGGGATTGAGAGCGGGTTCTGAAGTCCTTGACGTAAATGGGTGAAGGCGAATGCGTACAGCAAAATTCAATATTGGTCAGGTTGTCAAACATCGACTCTATTCTTTCAGGGGCATCGTCTTTGACGTCGATCCCATCTTCAACAATTCGGAAGAATGGTGGGAATCCATACCTGAAGACGCACGTCCCAGTCGCGACCAACCGTTCTATCACTTGTTGGCCGAGAATGAGGAAACCGAATACATCGCTTATGTCAGTGAACAGAACCTGCTGTTGGACATGACCGGCGATCCCATCCGGCATCCGCAAGTGCGCGATATATTCGAGGTTCAGTCCGATGGATCCTATCAGGCGCGTACCGTCGACCTGCACTAGCTTCCAGCCGTACCAGCAACCCGCATTTCTACAGAAAAAGGCCGAAAACTGTCAGGTTTCCGGCCTTTTTCAATACTACGAAATCTGAAACAGCTGCTTAGTTTGCTGTTTCCTTTTGCGCATCTATCAGCTTCTGACGGGCTTCATCAGCACGGCGCTGCAGCTCAGTCTGCAATTCTTCCTGGCGCTGCTGGAGTGCGGCAACATCCATCGGATCACCATCATATACCTTGGTGAAACCAACCAAAGTCAGTTCGAACGGGATGGCCTTGGCCTGCTGATTCAAGGTGGTCAAAATCAATTTGCCGCCCTGCTTCAGGGAACCAATGAAATTGTCGTCAACAACAAGTTCAGCATAACAGGCATTCGGGAAGCAAATGCCGTATTTGGCCTGGATCTGCTTGCCCTCATCGACCTGGACGCGCAGACCTGGCTGCAGCAGCATGCCTGTCGGGACGGCCATAAGCAGCGTCTTGCGGGCTTCGTCAGCAACCTGGCGCACGGCAACCGAGCTCAGGAACTGACCGGTGTTTGTGCGAAGTTCCTGGGTCACAAGACAAATCTGCTTGTTCACCTTGGGGTCGGTGTTACAAACCTTGACCCAGGCGCTCTCAGCTTCCTGAGCGTTCGCCGGAGCAGAAATAGAAACGGAGGAGAAGGCCACTGCAGCAACAGCGCAGCCAATCAATCCTCGCAGGAAATGAGTTTTCATTCGAACCATCCTCAAAAAACACGTTCGCGAATTTACGACCTTCTGCGCCATCCGCGTGGTAACTTCAAGTGCCCCACCCACAAATTGCCACCGCAATCACCCTAGCCCAAAGAATAGGGCGGAAGGGTGGCGGATATGCAACGCTCAAAAAAAAGCTGAGTAACCTCATTATTTGATGCAACCGAGCGAGGCAAAGATCACGTTTTGCGCGCTGTGTGCTATGATTTCCTTTAAGAATCAACTTGGAGGTCCGAGAATGCTTGGACAATGGGCCCAAAACATGCACCTGGAAACGCCAATTTTCACAAGACCTTTGGCTGTTCTGTTGCGATGTCTGCTGCCATGTTTGCTTCTGACAAATCCACAGGCTGTATCGGCTGAAGAACCCGCCGCTTCTCATGCCATTGCAATGCACGGCGCACCAGCCTTGCCTCCAGACTTCAAGTCTCTGCCCTACGCCAACCCGAATGCACCCCAAGGTGGTACCTTGACACTGGGCGTTCAAGGCACGTTTGACAGCTTGAACCAATACATCGTGCAAGGCGGCTGGACGAGCGCACGCGGCATGCGTGAGCGTCAGTTCGGTTCCAATATATACGAAAGCCTTCTGAAACGGTCCTACGCCGAGGCCTTCACCCTGTATGCCCACCTGGCTGAGAGCGTGAAAATGCCGGAGACGCGAGACTGGATCGAATTCAAGCTTAATCCAAAAGCGACGTTTTCTGACGGTTCACCAGTCACGGTGGAAGACGTGGCCTTTTCATTCGACATCATCCGCGACAAGGGCCGCCCACCCTATCGCAATTGGTACGCCAAGATCATCCGCAAGGAGTATCCGGCTGAAGGAACCATTCGTCTGGTTCTCGAAAACGGCGACAACCGCGAGCTCCCTTTGCTGCTCTCGCTGGCGCCGATCTTTTCCAAAGACAACACCGACGCCGAAAACTTCGACAAGTCCACTCTGACGCCGCCGGTTGGTTCAGGGCCCTATGTCTTTGCTGAAATCGATCCGGGCAAACGTGTTGTTTATAAGAAAAACCCTGACTACTGGGCCAAAGACTTGCCGACTGCAGCCGGGTTTTCAAACTTCGACGAGATCCGCATCGACTATTATCGTGATGAAACCAGCCTGCAGGAAGCCTTCAAAAAGGGTTTGATTGATATTCTGCCATTTGGCGACCCTGTTCGCTGGACCACCGGCTTTGACTTTGCTGCGGCAAAAGAGGGCAAGGTCACCAAGAAAGCGATCCCCAAGGGCATACCGGCTCATGCGCAAGGCATTGCGTTCAACATTCGCCAACCGGTCTTTGAAGACGTCAATGTTCGCCGAGCCCTGAGAATGCTCTTTGATTTTGAATGGGTGAACGAAAATATCTACTATGGACTGTACAAGCGGACGGCTGGCTATTGGGACAACTCCGAGCTCTCATCAGTCGGCGTGCCTGCGTCTGAGCGCGAAAGAGCCTTGCTTGCCGACTTTCCTGACGCAGTGACCCCTGAGGTCTTGGAAGGAACATGGAAGCCAGCGCAGGCCGATGGCTCCGGACGCGATCGCAAGGTCTTGCGCGCCGCTTTGACAGAGTTCAAGAAAGCCGGCTACGCCCTCAACGGAAAACAACTGGTTGGCCCGAACGGCGAGCAACTCCAGTTCGAAATTCTGACCAAGAACGAAGACGAAGAAAAGCTGGCGCTGGCCTATACGAGAACGCTGAAACTGGTGGGCATTGATGTGAGTGTGCGCACCGTTGACCCGGCCCAGTTCGAAGACCGCAGGATCAAGCGTGAATTCGATATGGTCTTCAACACCTGGTACGCGTCCCTCTCCCCCGGGGCCGAACAATATGGCCGCTGGTCGAGCGCTGCGGCAGATGCCGAGGGCTCGTTCAACATCGTCGGTGCAAAAGACCCCGCGATCGATGCCATGATCGATGCTGTTGTCGGAGCGCGCAGCAAGGAAGACTTCGTGGCATCTGTACGGGCTTTGGAACGCGTTTTGATCTCCGGTGCCTACGCAGTACCACTTTACAACGTCCCGGACTTTTGGGTTGCCCATTGGGACACGGTGCAAGCACCTGACCAACAATCTCTTTATGGCGATGAGTTCATCACATGGTGGTCAGCACAAGATACACAAAACTGAACAGACAAGAGAAGATCTCAATGAAAGCGATCGCTGACAGCCTCAGTGAAGACTACCGCTCAAAAGGCGCATGGGGCACGTCCACTCTGGACAGTCTGTTCAAGCAGACCGCAGCGCGGCACCCGCGCCGCGTCGCGCTGGTTGATGCGCCTGACAAGAATGAATGGACGGGCGGCACACCGCGGCAACTCACCTATGAAGAAGCCGATAGGGAAATTGACCGTCTGGCCGGTTTCTATCGGGCCGTTGGCCTGACGGCAGACAGTGTGCTCGGACTTCAATCGCCCAACACGGTTGAGACCGTCATCGCTTTTCTTGCCGGACTGCGCGCCGATCTGATCGTCTCACCCATTCCAATGCACTGGCGACAAGGTGACCTGCTGACGGCCCTGAATGCTGTGGGCGCCAAGGGACTGATTGCGGCAGACCGCATTGAGACCCGCAGCACCGGCCTTTCGGCCCGCGATGCCGCAGCCGACATCTTTTCGCTGCGCTTTGTCTTTGGTCTCGGGCAGGACATCCCGGACGGTTTGATTGAACTGGCTCCAATGCTTGAGGAAATGGGCGATGAGCTGGTCGCCCCGGTTTCTGAACGCACCGATGCCGCCGATCACATTGCCACCTTGTGCTGGAGCCGGATGAGCAAAGAGCCTTTGCCGGTCACGCGCAGCCACAATCATTGGGTGGCCGCGGCAAAGCTTGCTCTGACCCACACACCGATGGCCGATGGAGCGACGTTGCTCGTTCCCTATGGGTTGAGCGGTCTGACAGGTCTTGGTGCAGGGCTTACACCGTGGCTTCTTTGCGGCGGGACGCTGCACCTGCATCATGCACGGAGCCTTGGAAATCTTGCGCGCCATGCCAACCAGGTGCGCGCAGACTATATACTGGCCCCAGGGCCGCTCGCTGCCATGTTGTCGTCGTCCCTGTCGGCACCCAAACGGACAGTTGCCGCGGCCTGGAACATTTCGTCACCCTCCGTTCGGGCCTTCGTGACCCGTCATGATGTGGTCGACCTGCATGTCGCCGATGAATATGGAATGGTTGGGCGCCTCCGCAATCCGGACGGCACCCCGGATCCGGTCACGTTGGGTAGTCATGCGGACTCCACCACCGATGTCGATGCTCCTGCATTGCTGCATCTCGGCGCAACCGACAGCAAATCGGCAGCAACAAAGCTTCGGATCAAGGGTCCTGCAGCCCCCGGACGCAAGTGGCATTCGATCTCCGACGATCAGAACTGGAAAACCGACAATCTCGGCTTCATTGAAACGGACATCAGCATCGAACCGGAAAATGGCGAGCTGTCTACTTTCGGTGTGCCAGGTCAATATGCGCCCGGCGGCGCTGATCTGACGGGGATCGACGAAATCTTCCAGAACTTCCCGGGTGTTCAAGATGCCGCCGCCTTCCTCGTCGAAGATGAAATCCTTGGCGGGCGTCTTTATGCAGCGCTCGTTCCCCTGCCCGGCACCGCCCCGGACGCAAAAGCCTTTTTCTCCTATCTCGACACAAATGGTGTTGATTTGATCAAAATTCCTCATCGCGTGCTTGTGCTCACCGCCCTGCCGCGTACAGAAGACGGTCAAGTCGACCGCGAGAAACTGACAATGCGCACCCAACGCATGCCGGCCAAAGTCGCCTGATTCAAATCCGAAAGAAAGTTCGGCGCGTTTATGGAAAAAGATTCCTCCCTGCATTGGCACGGGCCTGCCTGGTACGCCGGGCGGCGTTTCCCAGGCTCCACGGGACAGATCCCCGGATTGCCTGGTGATGTTGACCTGCTGGAAGCCTTCGCCGGTGATCACACCCTCAGCGGCCCATTGCCAAGCTGCGTCCTGATCGACGCCACTGAAGTGGCAGGTCATGGCGAGCCTGCAGAATTTTATGGTTGGCTCGATCTTCAGGTCGCCGCCCTTGAAACGGACGTGCCCATTCTGGTTCTCTGCGCTGCCGGGGAAGACCTGCCAGAAAAGCCACGCATCCATGCGGTTATTGACCGACAGGTGCCAGATGACATCCTGTTTGCTTCCATCTGTGATCTGCAACGCACCTTGATACGTGTTGAAGAGGCACGTGTTCGCCGCCTGACCTTCGGGCGGATCCCCGGCTACACAGGTGCACGGCGACACCGGGGCGGCAGCGGTCTCTTGGTCATTGGGCTTGGCACAAGGTTCCTGGAACTGACCCATGCGCTCAAAAAGAACGTTGAGACCGTCGGAGCCTTCGATCAGGTCATGGGTGAAACCTATCTTGCTCGCAGGGCCTTTGATGCTGTCATTCTGGATGGCGACTACGCTGATATTTACGAAACACTTCGCCAGCTGCGCATAGATCCGCGCTACGTTTCTCTGCCCGTGCTCGCCATCGCCTCTCACAAAACCGACGTGCTTTCGTTGTTCAAGGCTGGCGCATCGGACGTCATTTTCGGCAATCTCACCGAGACAAACCTGAAAATGCGCCTGGCGACCGCAATTCGCAGCGGCAAGCGTCGGCGCCTGGCAGATCGTGTGTTGGCCGAAAGCCACCATTGGCTGACGCGGCGCCTTCAGGCAGGCGGAATTTCACGCGAGTGTTATGACGCTTATCTGATGCGCAGCCGGGAGGCAGCAAAGAAGCGCGGGCTCGACATTTGTGAACTGGTTCTGCTGCCGCACAATTTTGCCGAAGCCGACTTCCGTCTGGACTCTGCGACTGACCTGTTTGGAACGGTTCTCTCGGTGGCCGATGCCACGAGCCGCGAGGAAGATCTTGTCTGTTATGTGCAGGACCTTGGACCAATGGCAGTCCTCAAGAATGAGCGCGGCAAGACCAGACTTGAAGAACGCATCAATGCAATTTTGAGCCATACGCAAATTTAACTGGCTTAGGACTGGTAACTTTCGACCAGCTTTCTTAAGTTTAGAAAAGACAATGTTCCCGTTGAGGATAATTTATGACGCAAAAAGAACCATTGGTAATTGATGTCATCTCTGACGTGGTCTGCCCGTTTTGCTATCTTGGAAAGCGCCGGTTGGACAAGGCATTGGCCGAAGTTACCGATCTTGATGTTGTCGTGCGCTGGCATCCCTATCAGCTGGATGAAACCCTGCCGAAAGAAGGCAAGGACCGCGCGAAATATCTCAGCGACAAGTTTGGCAGCGTTGAAGCCGTCGATCCAATGCATCAGCGCATTGAGGCCGAGGGCCGTGATCTTGGCATCAACTACAAGTTCGACAAGATCGCGAACTCTCCGAACACGCTCGACATGCACCGGCTGATCTTGTGGTCTCGCGCAGATGACCTTCAGAGCGAAACGGTCGAACGGTTGTTCCAGCTGTATTTTGAAGAAGGCGCGGACCTCACCAAACCGGAAGCCCTGGTGAATGTCGCCAAGGAAGTGGGAATGGAACACGATCTGGTCGAGCAACTGCTTGAAACTGACAGTGACCTGGAGAAGACCCAAAAGCAGGTCGCCCAGGCGCGCGAGATGGGCGTCACCGGCGTGCCATTCTTTATCATTGATGGCCGCTTTGCCATTTCGGGCGCCGAAAAGCCGGAGACGCTGGTCTCGGCCATTCGCCATGCGGACGAAACAAGCACGACCGAGCCAGAATACACAATGATGCAGTGAGTGTCGAAACGCACCACAGAGTAACAAAAAGCCCCGGCCAGATGGCCGGGACTTTTGTGTTTCTATCGCCTTGAAAGCTTAGGCTTTGAGGATCGACGTGCCGGCATAAACCGCTTGCGGGCCGAGCTCTTCCTCGATGCGGATCAACTGATTGTATTTTGCCAATCTGTCGGAACGCGCAAGAGAACCGGTTTTGATCTGGCCGCAGTTGGTGGCAACCGCAAGATCAGCGATGGTCGCATCTTCTGTTTCGCCGGACCGGTGAGACATAACCGACGTGTAAGCGGCCTTGTGAGCCGTTTCAACCGCATCCAGAGTTTCAGACAAGGTGCCGATCTGGTTGACCTTGATCAGGATCGAGTTGGCCACGCCCAGATCGATACCCTTGCGCAAACGCTTGGAGTTGGTCACGAAAAGATCATCGCCAACCAGCTGGCATTTGTTGCCGATCAGCTCTGTGGTTGCCTTCCAGCCATCCCAGTCGTCTTCAGCCAGACCATCTTCAATGGAAATGATCGGGTAACGGGCAACCAGATCTTCCAGGTAACGAGCCATTTCGTCAGGAGACAGCGTCTTGCCCTCACCTTCCAGCACGTATTTGCCATCCTTGAAGAACTCGGTAGAGGCAGCATCAAGTGCAAGGAACATGTCCTCACCAGGCTTGTAGCCGGCCTTTTCAATCGCCTTCATGACAAAGCCGATGGCCG